>DATEFR010000210.1:0-2346 GCA_035280545.1 Burkholderiaceae bacterium
GAGGCCAGGCTGGCCAGCAGTGCGGCGGCCAGAGTCTGCGGCCGCGGCGATGTCGGGATCGGGAGGGCGTTGTTCTTCATTCTTCGGTGGCCGCTCGTGCGAGCCGCGGCCACGGCGGAGCGCTGGCGCGAGAGGCCTTAGGGTGGGGGAAACATGGGCCCGTCCATCGGGTCGGCCGATGGACGGTTGCGCAGAACGATCGAGGCGCTAGCGGCCGGCGCTGCGTCCGTGCTTGCTCGGGGCGGCGGAAGAGCGCGGGTGGGGCGGGATTGGATTCGGAGACGATTCGACCATCACCGCATATTAATGCGAATGGTTCTTATTTGCAACGGAACGCCGCAAGCAGATGCTGCCTATCATCGACCGATCCCCTTGGAGGCAACATGAGCGACGAGACGATACGCTTCGACGACGGTGCCAGCTACGAGCTGATGATGGGTCGCTGGAGCGTGCTCGTCGGCGAGCGCTTTCTCGACTGGATTCGCGTGCCCGAAGGGGCGCGCTGGCTCGACGTCGGCTGCGGCAACGGCGCCTTCACCGAGCGGGTGGTGGCACGCTGCCTGCCGTCGCACGTGCAGGCCTTCGACCCGTCGCCGGGCCAGTTGGCCTATGCGCGCAATCGCCTGGCTGCCGATGCGCCCGTGACCTGGGCCGAGGGCGACGCGATGCGGCTGCCGGTCGCCGACGCGGCCGCCGACGTGGCCGTGATGGCGCTGGTGCTGTTCTTCGTTCCCGAGCCCGCCGTCGGCGTGGCCGAGATGTGCCGCGCGGTGCGCGCCGGCGGTGTCGTCGCGGCTTATCACTGGGACATCCTGGGCGGCGGCTTTCCGCTGGCCGACATCGGCGCCGAGATGCTCAAGCTCGGCATCCCGCCGCGCCTGCCGCCCAGCGTCGCGGCGTCGACTCTCGAGGCCTCGACCGCGCTGTGGACGGCCGCTGGCTTGCAGGACGTCCGGACTTGTCAATTCACGGTGCAGCGCCGCTTCGACAGCTTCGACGACTACTGGAACAGCGCTTCGAGCAGCAACACGCTGCGACCGATGTTCGATGCGATGCCGGCTGAGCGTCGCGACCTCCTGATGGCCAACGTGCGCCGCCGGCTGCAGGCGGGTGACGGTGCGCTGAGCGTGAGCGCGCGCGCGAACGCGGTCGCCGGCATCAAGCCCTGATCCGGACGCTTGCGCCGAAGCGGCGCCGCATTCACTCCGGCACGAGCGTGGATGTCATCACCGATGGCGAGAACGCCACCGGCTCGTCGCCGTCGGCGCTGCGCAGCTCGCCGACCAGCAGCGCCTCAGGCGGCAGCGGCTGCGCGAAGTAGTAGCCCTGCAGCTCGTCGCATCCGAGCGTGCGCAGCGCATCGCGCTGCGCCGCGGTCTCGACGCCTTCGGCGACGATGCGCAGGCCCAGCGCATGGCCGAGACGGACGATGGCATCGACGACGGCGCGCGCGTCGGCATCGCGCGCGACATCGGCGACGAATTCGCGGTCTATCTTCAGCTCGTGCGCACGCATCCGGCGCAGCTTGGCCAGGCTCGAATAGCCGGTGCCGAAGTCGTCGATCGACAGCTCGACGCCCAGCGCGGCGAGCTCGTCGAGCACCCGCGTCGTCGTGCGCGTGTCTTCCATCGCCGCCGATTCGGTGATCTCGCAGACCAGTTGATCGGGGGCTATCCCGTGGCGCGCGATGGCTGCGTTGATGCGTGCTGCGAGGTCGGGCTGGCGAAGCTGATGCGCGGACAGGTTGATGGCCACGCGCATGCGTCTGCCCTCGGCCGACCAGGCCGCGATCTGGCGGCAGGCCTCGTCGATGACCCAGCCGCCGATCGCGACGATCAGCCCGAAGCGTTCGGCCAGCGGGACGAACTCGGCCGGCGAGACCGGGCCGAGCTGCGGATGCTGCCAGCGCAGCAGCGCTTCGACGCTGCGCGCGCGCCCGCTGCGGCTGTCGATCTTGAGCTGGTAGTGCAGCCTGAGCTGCCGACGCGCGAGCGCCTCGCGCAAGTCCTGCTGCAGTTCGAGCTGCGCCGAAACGCCTTCCTGCATGTGCGGCTCGAACACCGCGTAGGTGTGGCCGCCGTTGCGTTTGGCCGCGTACATCGCGGCGTCGGCGCTGGCCAGCAGCTTGTCGCCATCGGCGTGGTCCGGGTAGACGACGATCCCGATCGACGCCGACAACGTCACATGCCGTGCCGTGAGGTCGAACGGCCGGGCCAGGCCGTGCAGCATGCGCTGAGCGGTCGCGACCGCGTCGGCCACGCAGGTCAGGTCCTCGAGCAGCAGCACGAATTCGTCGCCGCCCAGGCGGGCGAGGGTGTCGGCCGATCGCACGACCAGACGCAACCG
>DATEFR010000211.1:0-26286 GCA_035280545.1 Burkholderiaceae bacterium
CTGCCCGCCACGCCTGGCGGGCAACACGAGAGTGCAGGCTTCTGCCATGCGGACGGGTCCGATTTTTGGATCAGCCAAGGCAGTGCGATCAGGCCGGCGATCCATGTCGCGTTTCGCGTGCCCACTCGCGCGGCGGTGGACGCCTTTTACGAAGCGGCCATGGCCGCCGGCGGCAAGGACAACGGCGCGCCAGGTCTGCGGCCTCGTTATCACCCCCACTACTACGGCGCCTTCGTGCTCGATCCGGACGGTCACAACATCGAGGCCGTGTGTCACGAGGCTGAGTGACCCGGCCCTAGCCCTCGTATGCGTGATAGTCGATGTAGCCGCATGGGCCCTGTGAGTAGAAAGTCTGCCGGTCGTACGGCGTGAGCGGCCAGCCGTTGCGGATGCGTTCCGTCAGGTCGGGGTTGGAGATGAACAGCCGGCCGAACGCGACCATGTCGGCCTCTCCTTGACGGAGGATCGCTTCGGCCGATGGTCCGTCGAACCCTCCGGCGACGATGAGGGTGCCGCGGAAGAACGGGCGCAGCGTAGCGCAGGCCACCGGCGCGACGTCGGCGATCTGCACGTTTCCCGAGATCCGCGGTTCGATCACGTGCAGGTAGGCCAGCCCGAAGTCGTCCAGCCTCTGGACCACATGGCGGTATGTCGCCGTCGGATCGCTGTCCGACATCGAGCCGAAGGTGTTGTTCGGCGAGAGGCGCACACCGACACGCCCAGCCCCCCACACCGACGCGACGGCCTCGGTCACTTCGAACAGCAGACGCGCCCGGTTCTCGATGGAACCGCCGTAACGATCCTGCCGCCGGTTGGAGCCGTCGAGCAGGAACTGATCCAGCAGGAAGCCGTTGGCGCCGTGGATCTCGACGCCGTCGAAACCGGCGGCCAGGGCATTGAGCGCCGCGCGGCGGAACTGCTCGACGATGCCGGGGATCTCGTGCAGCTCCAGCGCGCGCGGCGTGATGAACGGTGCGGGACCCGTCTGCGTCGCGGCCGAGCCCTGCGCGGCGATCGCAGACGGCGCGACCGGCAGCGCGCCGCCAGGCTGCAGCGAAGGATGCGACTGCCGGCCCACATGCCAGAGCTGCAGGAAGACGCGGCTCGACGCGTCGTGCACGGCCTTCGTGACGAGCTGCCAACCTGCGATCTGCTCGTCGGTGTAGATGCCCGGCGTGTAGGCGGAGCCGGCGCCTTGTGGCGAGACGATCGTGGCTTCGGTGACGATGAGGCCCCCGGAGCACCGCTGCCCGTAGTAGGTCGCCTGCAGTGCATCCGGCACACGATCGGCCTGCGCGCGGCGCCGGGTCATCGGCGCCATCACGACCCGGTGAGGCAGCTCATACGGGCCCAGCCGCACGGGCAGGAACAGCGACCGGTCGGGTCGGGTCATTGCATCATTTTGGTTGCTTGTTTGAATCTAATGTGTGACCAGGATGTGTTGATGAACAGAGCAAAAACCCGTGATTGCGCAGATCCATATAGTTAAATACATTAACTATCATGTGGACCTACGCTGCACCGCTGCGCGACATGCATTTCGTGATCGAGGAGGTGCTGGCCGCCTCCTCGGGCTGGCGCGAGATGCCGGCGTTCGTCGACCTCGACGCTGCAACCGCGCGCCAGGTTCTCGAGGAGGCCGGCAGGTTCGCGGCCGGCGTGCTGGCGCCGATCAACGCCCCTGGCGACTTGCAGGGTTGCACCTGGCGCGATGGCGTCGTCACGACGCCCGACGGCTTTCGCGAGGCCTACGCGGCCTATGTCGATGGCGGCTGGGCTGCGCTCGCCTGTCACCCCGAGGATGGCGGCCAGGGGTTGCCGGAACTGCTCAACGCGGCGTTCGGCGAGATGAGCGCCGCGGCGAACCATGCGTGGACGATGTACCCCGGCTTGCTGCACGGCGCCTACGAATGCCTGCGGGCCCACGGCAGTGCCGCGCTGAAGGAGCGTTATCTCGCCAAGCTCGCGAGCGGCGAGTGGCTCGCGACGATGAACCTGACCGAGCCGCAAGCCGGCAGCGATCTGGCGCTCGTGCGCACGAAGGCCGAACCGTGCCCGGACGGATCGTTCCGCATCGCCGGCAGCAAGATCTTCATCTCCGGCGGTGACCACGACCTGACGGACAACATCATCCACCTCGTGCTCGCGCGGCTGCCGGATGCCCCGCCGGGCACCAAAGGCCTCTCGCTCCTGCTGGCACCCAAGGTCCTGCCCGACGGCAGCCGCAACCGGATCCGCTGCGACGGCATCGAGAAGAAGATGGGCATCAAGGGCAGTGCGACCTGTGCGATGAGCTTCGACGGCGCGACCGGCTGGCTGGTCGGCGAGGCGAACCGCGGCCTCGCGGCGATGTTCGTGATGATGAACGCGGCGCGGCTGCACGTCGCCATGCAGGGCATCGGCCATCTCGAGATCGCGCAGCAGAACGCCCACGCCTATGCGTGCGAGCGGGTCCAGGGCCGCGGCAAGGCCATCGCCGAACATCCCGCGCTGCGGCGCATCCTGTGGAGCCAGCGTGCGCTCGTCGAGGGCGAGCGTGTCGTCGCGTACCGCGCCGCGCAGCTTCTGGACGAAGCGCGGCACCATCCGGACGCACGACGCCGCGCCGATGCCGAGGCGATCGTCGGCGTGCTGACGCCCGTCGCGAAGGCGTTCTTCACCGACAACGGCCACCGCGGCGCGAGCGAGGCGCTGCAGGTGTGGGGCGGCTACGGGTACGTGCACGACTATGGAATCGAGCAGGTCCTGCGCGACAGCCGGATCGCGATGATCTACGAGGGAACCAACGAGATCCAGGCGGTCGACCTGCTGCAGCGCAAGGTGCTGGACGATGGCGGTAGCGCGCTCGAGAAGCTGCTCGCGCAACTCGAGAGCGAGGCGGAACAAGCCGGCGGCGAGCCGCGCCTGGTCGCGCTCGCGGCTGCCCTGAGCAGCCAGATCGCGGCGGCTCGCGAGGCCACGGCGGCGCTGCGCGACGGACGCGATGCCGACCCCGAGTGGCCCCTGCGTGTTGCGGACGACTACCTGCGTGCGCTCGGCTTCACGCTGCTGGCCTGGGCCTGGGCGATCAGCGCGCGGACTGCGGTGCGCCTCGGCGGCGGCGACGGCTGGCTCGAAGGCAAGATAGCCGCCGCACGGTTCGGCGTGGAGTGGCTGCTGCCGGAAGCCGAATGGCGTTGGCGGCGCGTGCGCGCGCGCGGCGCGGCCTTGCCGTCGCTGCTCTGACGGGACTTGGGCATATTCTTCGCGTCGCGAGGCGCGTACGAGACGTCTCGACCATGAGGCTGCGGCTGACATGCATCGGTGATGGATCGCTATCTGGCAATCGAGTCTTTCGTTCGGGTCGCGGAGTCCGGCAGCTTTGCTGAAGCGGCCCGGCAGCTGAGGATCTCGCGGTCCATGATGACGCTGCGCATCCAGCAGCTCGAGACGTTCGTCGGCGCGCCGCTCTTCAATCGCAACACGCGCAGCGTCAAGCTGACGGACCTCGGCCAGACCTTTCTGCGCGACTGCGCCGAACTGGTGGGCCGCACGAACGAGGTCGTCGATCAGATGCGCGAGGTCGGCACATCGCCGGTCGGCCGGCTGCGCATCCACGCGCTGCCGGGCTTCGTGCTCGGGCATCTGGCCAAGGTCCTGCAGCGCTTCCAGCAGCGCTATCCGCAGATCGTGCTGGACATGCTGGTCAACGATGCCGCGATCGATCCGGTGAAGGAAGGCTTCGATTGCGCGCTGCAGATCTTTCCGCCGCGTTCCGAGGAACTGATCTCGCGCAAGCTCTTTCCGGTGCGCCGCGTGTTGTGCGCGACGCCCGAGTACCTGCGACGCAACGGTACCGTGCGCGGACCGCGCGACCTGATGGGGCACCGGCTCGGCTGGTACTCCGGCTATCCGACACGTGAGCGGCTCGCGTTCCACGGCCCGACCGAAGTCGTGCAGCTGGACCTGAAGCCGGTGCTGCTGACCAACAGCGTGCACCTGCTGCGCGAGTACGCGCTGGAGCATGCCGGCGTGGTGTGCCTGCCGACGCTGGTCGCAGCGGACGCGGTGGCCTCGGGTCAGCTGCGCATCGTGCTGCCGGAGTTCCAGCTCGGCTCGTTCTGGCTCTCGGTGTTCTATCCGACCACCCAGCGCAATTCGCTGAAGCTCAAGT
The DNA here is from genome assembly GCA_035280545.1 of Burkholderiaceae bacterium. Taxonomy (GTDB): domain Bacteria; phylum Pseudomonadota; class Gammaproteobacteria; order Burkholderiales; family Burkholderiaceae_C; genus DATCSE01. The sequence goes on from DATEFR010000211.1 coordinate 4,154, forward strand.
TGTTCCTGGAGCTGCTGGGCGAGAGCTTTGCCGGTACGCCGCCGTGGGACGAGGTGCTGATTGCCAGAGGCCTGCTGAACCCCCGGTGGATCGAATAGCCGCCGCACGCGGCGGTATCGGTGTTTCCCCGAAAACTGTTCGAAAGCATCGAACAATCAGATCGTCGCCATCGCTCTACCGGAGTCCTCGGTCGCTTCCTACTATTTGCTGCATCGGGTCGCCGAACAGACCCGCACCGTGCAGGAGACGCCGATGACCGACACCGCAGGCTACCGGACCGTGTTCGGTTCGCTGGACCGCTACGAGAAGGGCGGCGTGCAGACCATCGCCGACGATGCGAAGCACTACGCCTTCTCGAATTGCTTCGAGATCGCGAACAAGAGCAGGCCGTACGAGAAGGTCGTGTTCGGCCAGAACCAGATCTATGTGCTGGAGACGCTGCGCGCCGAGGGCGAGTCGCCCTGGTACACCTGCGCGCACGACGAGTTCGCGCTCGTGATGGACGGCGAGGTCGACATCCACCTGGTGAAGCTGGACGCGGCGCAGACCGTGCCCGACACCGAGCACAACGGCGCGGTGCTGGTCGAAGGCGAACCGCGCGGCGCGAAGATGGGCTGGATGCGCCTGAAGCGCGGCCACCAGGCGCTGCTACCCAAGAACGCCGCGTATCGGTTCCGCTCGCCCAGGCCCGGCGTCGTCGTGCTGCAGACCTGCAAGGGCGACCTGAGCGTCGAGCGCTGGGCCGAGATCTGCCAGACCGCTTGATGAACGCCGCCGAACACCGAACGGAGCGCCCCACATGAGCACCACCCCCGAAGCCGCCGTCAAGGTCGACGCCTCCGCGCCCGATGCGACGCTGGGCTACAAATCCTTCAAGCTGGGCAACTTCGCGTTTCGCCGCGACGAGTATTTCGCCCACATCAACTGGACCACGCGCGACGGCCGGCCGATGAGCCACACGCTGGACGCCGGCAACTTCCTGCGCGCGTTGATGCGCGACGTCGCGTGGGGCTTCTTCTACGGCTGGGTCAACTTCGACAATGTCATCGGCACGGTCAACCACTACCAGTCGGTGGATCTGTACGCCGGCAGCTTCAACGGCACGATGAAGGAGGCCGGCATCGACCGGCTCGAGAACTTCCCGACCGCGCAGATCCGCGCCACCTTCGAGCAGATGCTCGACGACTGGACCAACGAGACCTTCGACCCGTTCGCAGCGCCGCAGGAAACCGGCACGGCGTATGGCCGCAAGAAGGGAAACAACACGGCGAAGATCACGCGGGCCCGCGAGCTCGCGAAGCGCTGCGTCGGCCTGAGGGGCGATCTGGACCTGCGCAGCGATGCCCGCGGCGCGCCGGTGAACCGGGCGTTCGCCGACGTGCCGCAGGAGCAGCCCGAACTGCATCCCGAGCCCGGCTTCGAGAACGAGGTGCATGCGTTCAACCTGTTCGGCTTCCTGTCGCGCTCGCAGGTCACCTGGAACCCGAGCTTCACGTCGGTCGTGAAGTACAGCTTCATGTGCCCGACGACCGAGGAGCACATCCTGCCGATCATCCACGGCAACGACCGCGTCGAGTGGTTCTTCCAGATGACCGACGAGATCCACTGGGACTGCGGCGACAAGAACACCGGCAAGCCGATGGCGCGCGTGATCATGAAGGCCGGCGACATGGCCGCGATGCCCGCGTACTGCCGCCACCAGGGCTACAGCCCGAAGCGTTCGATGCTGCTGGTCTGGGAGAACGGTTCGCCGAACCTGGTGTACGAGATCCAGAAGGGCGAGAGCCCGCAGATCCCGGTGCAGTTCTGAGCGGCGCGGGGCCCGAGCGCCCCGCGTCCTGTCCCGCGCGCATCTCGCGGCCCGCGACGAAGGCCGGGGCCGCCGCATTGCCGAACGAGTCCGCTATGAGCCTTGTCGAGATCGAATCCGCCGCCGGCCTGCAAACGCCGATACGCCATCAGCTCTTCATCGACGGTCGCTTCGTCGATGCGCAGTCGGGGCGCACGCAGGCCACGCTGAACCCGCACGACAACACCACGATCGTCGAGGTCGCGATGGCCGGGCGGGAAGACGTGGCCGCCGCGGTGGCCGCGGCGCAGCGTGCGTTCCCGGCGTGGAGCCGGATGCCCGCGGCTGACCGCGGCCGCATCCTGCTGCGGCTGGCGGACCTGATCGAGCGCCATGGCGAAGACCTCGCGCGGCTCGAATCGCTGGACACCGGTCACCCGATCCGCGACTCGCGGCAGCTCGACGTGCCGCGCACGGCCGGCTGCTACCGCTACTTCGGCGGCATGGCCGACAAGTTCCAGGGCGAGACCATCCCGGTCGAGGCGGGCTTCCTGAACTACACGCTGCGCGAGCCGCTGGGCGTGGTCGGGCAGGTCGTGCCGTGGAACTTCCCGCTGATGTTCACGAGCTGGAAGATGGCGCCGGCGCTGGCGGCCGGCAACACCATCGTGATGAAGCCGGCCGAGATCACGCCGCTGACCTCGCTGCGCATCGCCGAGCTGATGTCCGAAGCGGGCATGCCCGACGGCGTCGTCAACATGGTGCCGGGGCTGGGTGCGGTCGCCGGTCAGGCCATCGCCGAGCACGACGCGATCGCGAAGGTCGCGTTCACCGGCAGCACCGCCACGGGCCGGCGCATCGTGCAGGCCAGCGCGGGCAGCCTGAAGAAGGTGCAGCTGGAGCTCGGCGGCAAAGGCCCGAACATCGTGTTCGACGATGCGAACCTCGCGGCTGCCGTCAACGGCAGCGCCTGGGCGATCTTCCACAACCAGGGCCAGGCCTGCATCGCCGGTTCGCGGCTGGTGCTGCACGAAGCGATCGCCGACGAGTTCCTCGACCGCTTCGTCGCGCTCGCACGCTCGGTGCGCCTCGGCAACCCGCTGGACCCCGAGACCGAGATGGGCCCGCTGACCAGCGCGCAGCACCGCGACCGCGTGCTCGCCTACGTCGATGTCGCGAAGGACGAGGGCGGGGTGGTGCTGGCCGGCGGCGGTTCGCCGGGCGGTGCGCTCGCGAACGGCTGTTATGTGGAGCCGACCGTCGTGCGCGCGCGCTCGTTCCGCGACCGGGTCGCGCAGGAGGAAGTGTTCGGCCCGTTCGTCACGGTGCTGACCTTCAGGACCGACGAGGAGGCGCTGGCGATCGCGAACGGCACCGCCTACGGCCTGGGCAGCGGCCTGTGGACACGCGATCTGCAGCGCGCGCATCGGTTCGCACGCGAGCTGCACGCCGGCATGGTCTGGGTCAACAGCTACAAGCGGGTCAACCCGGGTTCGCCGTTCGGCGGCGTCGGCCAGAGCGGTTACGGCCGCGAGATGGGTTTCGACGCGATGCGCGAGTACACGCAGGTCAAGAGCGTGTGGATCAACGTCGACGCGCAGATTCCGCCCCACTTCAAGCGCTGAGCGGCGTTCGTTTCATCATGCATCCGTTCACTTTCGAGGCCCGCCTGCCGCGCGTCGTGTTCGGCGCCGGCAGCCTGGCGCAGCTGGCCGCGGAGATGGAGCGCCTGGGCGCGCGCCGCGCGATCGTGCTGTGCACGCCCGAGCAGTCCGCGTCGGCGCGGCACGTTGCCGAGTTGCTGGGCGCGCGTTGCGCGGGGCTCTTCCCGAGGGCCGCGATGCATGTGCCGATCGAGACGGCGCGCGAGGCCCGTGCCGAGGCCGCGCGGCTGGGCGCCGATTGCGCGGTCGCGATCGGCGGCGGCTCGACCACCGGACTGGGCAAGGCGATCGCGCTCGAGTCGGGCCTGCCCATCCTCGCGATCCCGACCACCTACGCCGGCAGCGAGATGACGCCGATCTACGGCCTCACCGAAGCCGGCTTGAAGAAGACCGGGCGCGACCCGCGCGTGTTGCCGCGCACCGTGATCTACGACCCCGAGCTCACGTCGACGCTGCCGGCCGGCCTGAGCATCACGAGCGGGCTGAACGCGATCGCGCACGCGGCCGAGGGGCTGTATGCGCCCGATGGCAATGCGATCGTCGCGCTGATGGCCGAGGAGGGCATCCGCGCGCTTGCGCAGGCCCTGCCGCGCCTGGTCGAGCGGCCGCAGGATCCGGATGCGCGCAGCGGCGCGCTGTACGGCGCGTGGCTGTGCGGCGTGGTGCTGGGCAACGCCACGGTCGGGCTGCATCACAAGCTCTGCCACACGCTGGGCGGCAGCTTCAACCTGCCGCACGCCGAGACCCACGGCGTCGTGCTGCCGCATGCGCTCGCATACAACGCGCCGGCCGCACCCGCGGCGATGGCCGCGATCGCGCGTGCGCTCGGCAGCTCCGAGCCGGCGCCGGTCGCGATCCGGCGCCTCGCCGCCGCGCTGGGCGCACCGACTTCGCTGAAGGCGATCGGCATGCCCGAGGACGGCCTCGACCGCGCCGCCGACATCGCCGCGGCGACGCCGTACCCGAATCCCCGCGCACTCGAGCGCGGCGCGCTGCGCGAGCTGCTGCAGCGTGCGTACGACGGCGCAGCGCCGTGAGCGACGGGCATGTCGACAAGACAACCAACGAGGAGACTTCGATGACCATCCAACGCCGACAGATTCTTCAAGGCGGCGCCGCGCTCGCGCGGACCGGCGCCGCGCCGCTGCTCCGGGCGGCCGACACCGTGAAACTCGGCTTCGTGTCGCCGCAGACCGGCCCGCTCGCCCCATTCGGAGAGGCCGACAAGTGGGTCGTCGAGCAGATGAAAGCCGCGTTCAAGGACGGCCTCGCGGTCGGCGGCAAGAAGCACGAGGTGCAGATCGTGCTGAAGGACAGCCAAAGCAACCCGAACCGCGCCGGCGAAGTCGCGAACGATCTGATCCTCAAGGACAAGGTCGCGCTCGTGCTGACCGCCGGCACGCCGGAGACCGCGAACCCGGTCAGCGACGCGTGCGAGTTGAACGAGGTGCCGTGCATCAGCAGCGTCGTCCCGTGGCAGCCCTGGTTCTTTGGCCGCAAGGGCGACCCGGCGAAGGGCTTCAACTTCACGTACCACATGTTCTGGGGCCTGGAGGACGTGATCGCCAACTACACCAACGGCTGGAAGAGCGTGCAGACGAACAAGCAGGTCGGCGGCCTCTTCCCCAACGACGGCGACGGCAACGCGTGGGGCGACAAGGAACTGGGCTTTCCGAAGCCCCTTGCGCAGATGGGCTTCAAGCTCACCGACCCGGGCCGCTTCCAGAACGGCACGCAGGACTTCTCGGCACAGATCGCGGCGTTCAAGAAGGCGAACGTCGAGATCGTCACCGGCGTCGTGATCCCGCCGGACGCCAAGACCTTTCTGACGCAGGCGCGCCAGCAGGGCTTCAAGCCCAAGGTGATCACGCTGGGCAAGGCGCTGCTGTTCCCCGGCGCGATCGAGGCGTTGGGCGAGCTCGGCGAAGGGCTGAGCACCGAGGTGTGGTGGAGTCCGTCGCATCCGTTCAGCTCGTCGCTGACGAAGCAGAGCGCGAAGGCGCTGGCCGATGCCTACGAGGCCGGCGCGAAGAAGCAGTGGACGCAGCCGATCGGCTTTGCGCATGCGCTGTTCGAAGTCGCCGCCGATGCGCTGAAGCGCGCGAAGAGCACGAACGCGAAGGACGTGCGCGACGCGGTCGCCGCGACGGAGCTCGCGACGGTCGTCGGGCCGGTCAAGTGGGGCGGTCCGGGACCGTTCAGGAACGTCAGCAAGACGCCGCTGGTGCTGGGCCAGTGGGTCAAGGGCACGAAGTACAAGACCGAGCTCGTGATCGTCGACGACAGTGCCGCGCCGAACATCCCGGCCGGCGGCAAGCTCAAGCTCATCTGAGGCGGGCGACGGAGCCACGTGCCATGCCGCTGCTCACGCTGTCGAATGTGTCGAAGTCGTACGGCGCGTTGAAGGTCACCGACGATGTCACGCTCGCGGTCGAGGCGGGCGAGACGCTGGGCATCCTCGGCCCCAACGGTGCCGGCAAGACGACGCTGTTCAACCTGATCTGCGGCGATGCGGCGGTGGACGCCGGCCGCATCGAGTACGACGGGCGCGACGTGACGCGGCTCGCGCCGCACCTGCGCTGCCGCAGCGGCATCGGCCGCAGCTACCAGGTGCCGCAGCCGTTCGGTGCGATGACCGTGTTCGAGAACCTCGTGACGGCCGCCTGCTTCGGCGGCGGCCAGTCCGAGCGGGACGCATGGCGCACCGCACGCGACGTGCTCGAGCAGACCGGTCTGACGGCACAGGCGAACCGGCCGGCCGGCGGCTTGCGTCTCCTCGACCGCAAGCGGCTCGAGCTCGCTCGCGCGCTCGCGACCCGGCCCCAGCTGCTGCTGCTCGACGAGATCGCCGGCGGGCTGACCGAACCCGAAGCGCTCTCGCTGGTCGGCGAGCTGCGCCGCATCAAGGCCCAAGGGCTCACGATCGTCTGGATCGAGCACGTGGTGCACGCGCTGATGGCGCTCGCCGATCGTCTGGTCGTGCTGAACTTCGGCGCGAAGCTGGCCGAGGGCCCGCCACGCGCGGTGATGGCCGATCCCGAGGTGCGGCGGGTCTACATGGGGCTGGAGGCGGCATGAGAGCATGTTGCCCTCACCTCAACCCTCTCCCGCAAGCGGGAGAGGGAGCAAGCCGATGCGCTCGTCCCCCTCTCCCGCTTGCGGGAGAGGGCCAGGGGTGAGGGTGTGCCCATGAGCACGGCGCTGATCGAGACGCGCGCGCTCGAGGCGTTCTATGGCGACGCGCAGGTGCTGTTCGGCATCGACTTCGCGCTGCAGGCCGGCGAGGTCGTCGCGATCATCGGCGCGAACGGCGCGGGCAAGAGCACGTTCCTGAAGGCGCTGACCGGCCTGGTGCGCGTGCAGCGCGACTCGGTGCGCTGGCGCGGCGAGCCTGTGGGCGGCGACGCGCCGGGCGACATCGTGCGGCGCGGGCTCGCGCTGGTGCCCGAGGGCCGGCGGCTGTTCGCGAGCCTCAGCGTCGAGGAGAACCTGCTGATGGGCGCGTTCGCCGGGCGTGCCGGGCCGTGGAGCCTGCAGCGCCTCTATGCGATGTTCCCGGTGCTGGGCGAGAAGCGCCGCATGCCGGGCACCTCGCTTTCGGGCGGCCAGCAGCAGATGGTCGCGATCGGCCGCGCGCTGATGAGCAACCCCGAGGTGCTGCTGTGCGACGAGCTGTCGCTGGGCCTCGCGCCCATCGTGATCAGGGAGATCTACGCGGCCTTGCCGGCGATCGTCGCCGAGGGCATGAGCGTCGTGCTCGTCGAGCAGGACGTGAGCCTCGCGCAGCGCGTGTCGCGGCGCGTGGTGTGCCTGCAGGAAGGACGCGTCTCGCTCGAAGGGCGCTCCGATGCCCTGACGCACGAGCAGATCGCCGAGGCCTATTTCGGACTGCATGCGGCGCCGGCCGACGAGGTGAGTGCCTGATGGACACGCTGGTTCAGGGCCTGCTGCTCGGTGGCCTGTACTGCCTGTTCGCGCTGGGCCAGTCGCTGATGTTCGGCGTGATGCGGCTGACGAACACCGCGCAGGGCGACTTCATCGTGCTCGCCGGATTCGCGGCCATTGCCGCCGCCGGCCTGCTCGCCTGGAATCCGGCCCTGATCGCGCTCGCGCTGCTGCCGCTCGCGTTCGTGGCCGGCTACGCCTTGCAGCGCTACGCGCTGAACGGCACGCTGGGGCGCGACCCGCTGCCCTCGTTGGTCGTGACCTTCGGCCTTGCGATCGTGATCCAGAACGGGCTGCTGCAGCTGTTCTCGGCCGATCCGCGCTCGCTGGAGGCCGGTTCGCTCGCGACCCGCAGCGTCTCCGCCGGCGGCACCGCCATCGGCGTGCTGCCCGCGCTGATCTTCGCGATCGCGCTGACCGCCACCGCGGCGCTGCAATGGCTGTTCGGCCGCACCCGCCTGGGCCGCGCGTTCCGCGCGGTGTCCGACGATCGCGAGATCGCCGAGCTGATGGGGTTGGATGCGCGCAAGGTCTATGCGCTGGCCACCGGCATCGCGTTCGTGCTGATCGCGGTGGCCGGCGTGCTGCAGGCGATGCGCACGACGGTCTCGCCCAGCGACGGCCCGCTGCTGCTGCTGTTTGCGTTCGAGGCGGTGATCATCGGCGGCATGGGTTCGTTCTGGGGCACGTTCGCCGGCGCGATGCTGCTCGGCATCACGCAGCAGATCGGGTTCCGTCTGGACCCGGGCTGGGGCATCTGGCTCGGCCACCTGGTGTTCCTCGCCGTGCTGGTGGTACGCCCGCAGGGGCTGTTTCCGAAGACGAGAGGCTGAGCGCGATGACGATCGAGGTGTTGCACGCACCGCCGGGTTCGGCGGACCCGTCCCTTGCGGCAGGCGAGCCGCGGGTGCTGCGCGGCACGCCGCTGGCGCAGGCCGCCGTGCCGGCCTCGCTGGTCCTCGTCGGGGTCGCGGCCACGCTGCCGCTGTGGGGCGAGTCGAGCTGGATGCGCGAGTTCGTCGAGATCGCGTGCTACTTCGTGTTCGCGGCCATGTGGAACCTGCTCGCCGGGTATGGCGGCATGGTGTCGATCGGGCAGCAGGCGTTCTTCGGCATCGGCGGCTACGCGATGCTGGCACTGGCGAACTTCGCGGGCGTGAACCCGTTCGTCGCGATCCCGCTGGCGGCGACGATCGCGGCCGGCATCGCGGTGCCGGTCTCGTGGGTCGCGTTCCGGCTGAGCGGCGGCTACTTCGCGATCGGCACCTGGGTGATCGCCGAAGTGTTCCGTCTGGGCATCGCGAACGTCTCGGCGGTCGGCGGCGGTTCGGGGACCAGCTTGACGGCGCTGCGCGGCATCGATCGGGCCGTGCGAGAGAGCGTGACCTACTGGGCCGCGCTCGCCGCGGTCGTCGCCTGCATCGCGCTCGTCTACGTCTTCCTGCGCAGCAAGCAAGGCCTCGCGCTGCTGGCGATCCGCGACAACGAGACCGCCGCGGAGTCGCAAGGCATCGCGGTGCGGCGCATGAAGCTCGCGGTGTATGTCGTCGCGGCGTTCGGGGCCGGGTTGGCGGGCGCGCTGTACTTCGTCGGCAACCTGCGCATCAGCCCGGATGCCGCGTTCAGCGTCAACTGGACCGCGTTCGCGATCTTCATGGTGATGATCGGCGGCATCGGCCGCATCGAAGGGCCCATCGTCGGTGCGATCGTGTTCTGGGCGTTGAACAAGTTCTTCAGCGACTACGGCACCTGGTACCTGCTGGGGCTGGGGCTGCTCGCGATCGTCACGACGCTGTTCTTCCGCCAGGGCCTGGCCGGCTGGCTGCAGCAGCGCTGGGGCTGGGTGCTGTTCCCGACCCGGCGGGTGCTGAAGCCTTGAGGAGACTCGCATGAAAAACATCGACGAGCACACGATCACGCAGGCCGTTCTGCAGCGTCTGGCGCACACGCCCGACCCGCGGCTCAAGGAGGTGCTGACGTGTCTCGTCACGCACCTGCACGACTTCGTGCGCGAGGTGAAGCTGACCGAGGCCGAATGGAAGGCCGGCATCGACTTTTTGACCGAGACCGGTCATCTGTGCAGCGACACGCGGCAGGAGTTCATCCTGCTGTCGGACACGCTCGGCATCTCGATGCTGACGGTCGCGTTGAACCAGAAGAAGCCGGCCGGGGCCACCGAGGCGACGGTGTTCGGTCCCTTTCACACCGACGATGCGCCCAAGGTCGACCTCGGGGCCGATATCGCGCGCGGGGCGCCCGGCGTGCCATTGTTCGTCGAGGCGCGCGTGCAGGATCTCGAGGGCCGGCCGGTGCCGCATGCCGACATCGACGTCTGGCAGGCCGACGACGAGGGGCTCTACGACCTGCAGCGCCGCGAGCTGGGCGACGCGCGCCGCGCGCGCGCCGTGCTGCAGGCCGATGGGCAGGGACGCTTTCGTTTTCGCAGCATCGTGCCGACCCCGTATCCGATCCCGACCGATGGGCCGGTGGGCCGCATGCTGGTCGCGACCGGTCGCCATCCGTGGCGACCCGGGCATGTGCACTTCATGATCCGCGCACCGGGGTACCAGACGCTGGTCACGCACATCTTCAGGGACCCGGATCCCTATCTCGATTCCGACGTGGTGTTCGGCGTGCGCTCGTCGCTGCTCGGCCGCTTCGTCGAACATGAGGCCGGCGAAACCGCGCCGGACAACACGCTCCCGGCGACGCCGTTCGCGACGCTAGCGCAGACCTTCGTGCTGGCACCCGAGTCGCATTGACCCGGACCACCGGCAAGGCGCGGTGCGTCGCGTGGCCGGCGCCGCGCTTTTCCGCGAAGCCTCGCTGCAACCGCTGCGCCTCAGGCGACCACCTCGGTGCGCTGCTCACCGCTCAACGAGCGCCCATCTGCAGTCGTGATGCACGCGGTGACCACGTCGCCGGCTTTCAGGTAGCGCCCGCTGCGTAATTGAGCTCGCACGAAGCCGGCGAGCTTGACGCGATCCGGCAGCAGGTTCAGCAGCTTCTGGACTCCGATGCGCGGCGCTCGTATGGCGCAGCCGCCGGGAGTTCCGGTCGCCAGCAGATCGCCCGGATTCAGATCGATCGCGCGCGAGAGCTGGCTCAGCGAGACATGGGGCCGGTGAACCATGTCCGATGTATTGGCGTCTTGGCGCAGTGTTCCGTTCACCCACAGCCGCAGGCGCAAGTGCTCCAGCTGATCGAACTCGGCCTTCTCCAGCACCATCAGCCAGGGTCCGACCGGGCAGAAGCCGCGGTGGCTCTTGCCCAGGTAGTACTGGGCGTCCGCGATCTGGGCGTCGCGTGCGCTGATGTCGTTGACCAAGGTCACGGCGCGCACGTAGCGATGCAGCTCGCCGGCGGCGATGTCGGTCGGAGCGGTCAAGGAGCCGCCCATCACCAGGCCCAGCTCGACTTCGTAGTCGAGCAAGGCCACCGCTTCCGGTTGGCGTACCTGCCCCCGCGGCGGCGCGAGTGAGCTGGCGGCCTTCGCAAAGAAGACGTTGCGCGCGGCGTGCGTGTCGCGCACGCCGACCTCTCGCAGGTGGCTGTGATAGTTGCCCATCTGGAAGATGAGCTGTTGGTTGGGAGTGATGGGCGAGAGCAGCGAGACCTGGTCCAGCGGAACTCTCTCGCAACGCGGATCCTCGAGCGCAGCCGTCAGTTCGTCCAGCGGCAACGCCATCAGCGCACCGGTTGTCCAGCCCTGCCAACCGGCAGGCGTGACGATCACCTCGCCCTCGAGCGCGCCCCAGGCCGCGTGAGCGCCGCGGGCGAACCGAATCAATGCGAGTCCCAAGACTGCTCCGGCAAGCGATACCCGGACAGGACCACCAAGCTCACCAGGAACAAGCCTGCCGGAACCCATGATGCGGCTACGCGCACCGCGTCGACCGCGGCCGGCGGCTGCACGACGGGGTCGCCTCCGGCGACGCTGGCGACCAGGCCGCCCCAGTGCAGCAGCGCAGCGACGATCGCCGCGCCGGCTGCGAAGCCGGCTTTCTCGACGGCGATCCACAAGCCGCTGAACAGCGCTTCGCGGTTCAATCCCGTGCGCACCCGGTCGTGCTGCGTGGCGTCCGGCAGCATCGCGTGCGAGAACAACTCCATCCCGCCGAAGCCGATGCCGAGCAAGACGAACCCGGCCAGGACCCAGGTCCTGTCCGAGGCGCCGCCGTGCAGCCACGATGCCAGCGACGCGGCGGCATACACGGCGCTCGCGATCAGGTAGGCGCTCTTCTTGGGCAGCCGGCGGCCCGCCGCGGCCCAGGGCGCCATGGTCAGCAAGGCCGTGCCGGTCACGCACAGGAACACGAGGCCCACGAGCGGCTGCCCGGCGCCGAGCACATGCTGCACGTGATAGGGCAGCGCGGCGGCAAAGGCACCCTGCGCACAGACTTGAAGGCCATAGGCGGCGGCCAGGATCACGAAGGGCTTGTTGGCCCAGGCCAGCCGCAGTTGTTCGGCGAGCGTCAGGTCGTGCGGCGACGCTTGGGTCTGCGGGGCGCCGATGGTGCCGAAGATCGCCACGGTCATCGCCGCCACGCACAGGACCGTGAAGCACCAACCCATCACCGCATAACCGGCCAGCCCTCCGCCCGCCGCCTTGACCAGCCATGGCGCACCGGCGCCGGCCGTCAGCACACCCACGGAGAGGAACGAGATGCGAACGGACATCAGCCGTGTCTTCTCGTGCGCGTCTTCGCTCATCTCGGCCGGCATCGACAAATAGGGCACGAAGAAGAGCGAGTAGCCCACGGTGCACACCATGAACAGCGATGCCATGTAGAGCGCCGTCGCGTTCGGCCCGCCCAGTGCCGGCGGGTTGAAGAGCCAGGGCAGGCACACGCCGACGACGATCGCTCCCGCCAGCATCAGCGGGCGCCGTCGGCCCCAGGGCGTGCGCAGGCCATCGGACCACAGGCCGAGCAGCGGGTCGTAGAAGATTTCGAGCACTTTCGGCAGGAACACGACCACGCCGGCGAGGGCCGGCGGCACACCGAGCAGGCTGGTCATGAAGTACAGCAGCACCACCTGCGGCAAGGTGCCGTAGATCGAGGTGAACAGCGAACCGGCGCCATAACAGAGGCGGATGCGCAGCGACAGTCCATTCGCCGCCTGCGGCCCGGCGCCGGCTGGCGCAACGGCGCCGACAAGCGCATCCGGCACGGAGGAGCTGCTCATGGCTCGCTGCTTCGGATCAGGCACGCAGCTGACCGAACTGCCGAGTCACCGCCCGCGCGTAGTACTCGAAGTGCGCCAGCGCGTAGAGCGGGTCGTCGGCGAATCGGCGCGCATCCCGCCCCTGCTGGGCAGGCAAGGGCTTGATCGGCAGGCCGCTGGCCATCGCCGCGAGCTGCAGCCGGGCTGCCTGCTCGAAGACCATCGCCAAGGTGCAGGCCTCCTCGATGCCGGCGCCGACCGTGACCAGACCATGATGCGCCAGGAGAATCGCCTTGTTCGTGCCGAGCGCCTCGGAAATGATCTCGCCCTCTTCGTCGCCGAACGGCACGCCCGGCCATTCGCCGAGATGCGCAACGGCGTCGAAGAGCGGCACCGTGTCCATGTGCGACACCGTCAGCGGCACGCCGATCATCGAGAGCGCCGAGGCGTGGAACGCGTGGGTGTGCACGATGGCGCCGATCTCCGGGCGGCGCCGATAGATCCAGGCGTGAAAGCGGTTCGCCGGGTTCACGATCGTGTCGACGCTTCGAAGCGGTTTCAACTCGAGATCGACGAGCACCTGGTTGTCGACCTGCGCCTCCTCGAGAGCGAGGCCATAGCTCTGGGTCCAGAACGTCCGTTCGTCCTCGCGCAGCGTGACCTGGCTGGCCAGACCGAACGAAGCGTTGTGTCCCGCCATCGCCAGCATCCTGCAGGCGATCGACAGGGCGTGCGGCGCCGAGCGCGGCGCCAGGCGGAGCAAGCTCTTCGCGCGCTCCGCGGTGGATGCGTAGACATCCTGCCGGGCCACCCGCGCCAACGGGTCGTTCGTCGCCGCGGTGTTCGAAGTGGGGTTTTCAGGCTGCTCCATCGTGTTTATGATGACATCGTCATAAAGGAGGATCACGATGGTTTCTACTGATGTGCGCGCGGTCGCGCGACTTGCCGTCGTCACCGGCGCCTTGGCCGCACTGCTGCTCGCCCTGGCCCTGGCGCAACAAGGCTCGCAAGCGGTTTTCCAGGTGGTTCGGCCCGCCTCGCAATATGCGGAGCTGCTGCTACAGCGGGCCAGCGCCCTGCGGCTGGAGATGTGGGTCGACAACCTGTTCCTGTGCCTGTACGCGGCGCTCTTCCTGTTGCTCGAGAGAGCGCTGACATCGACCGCGCCGAATGCGTCTGCCGAGGCCGGCCGGGCCGCACGAATTGCGGCGTGGGCGCTGGGCTTGACTGCCTTGCTGGACGCGGCCGAGAACGCTCACATCCTGTCGATGCTGGCGCAAGCCGAGGCCGGGCTGATCCCCAGTCAGGTCGGCATCGACTATCAAGCCGCGGAGAGCCAGGTGAAGTTCCTGCTCAGCTATGTCGGGCTCGTGGCCTTGTCGTTCGCGCTGACAGCCGACACCTGGGCCGAGCGCGCGCTGAGCTTCGTGCTGCGCTGGGTCCAGGCGCCGATCGGCGTTGCGGTCTTCGTGACGCCGCAACCTGCGCTGACGTGGCTGTACTTGATGCGCGCGTCGTTCTTCGTATTGGGCCTTTGGTGGCTGGCCTACGTGCTGCTGGCCCGCCTGAAAGCCCAGTCGCCCGCGCAAGCGGCGCTTCAAGCCTGATCAGGGCCTGATCAGTGGCAACAGCAACTCCGCCAGGTGGGCCGCAAGATCATCGGGAGCCAGGCCGAGGCGTTCGGCCTCGCCGGTCACCAGCGAGTCGGCAACCGCTTCGAAGGCCAGAAGCTTGACGGCAACCTGCACGCGCAGCCGCCGTGTCGGCCGGCGCCCCAGGAGCCGGATCACCTCGGCGACCTGTCGCCGACGACTCGTCGTGCGGCTGGCCGCGACGCGCGGTTCGGTCGGCGTCAACACGAGCAGTGCGTGACGCAGCCGGTGCCACTTCGCATGATGTTGCAGGAGCTTCGGCACCAGCGCCTCGATTCGTTGCTCGAACGATCTCGATCCATCGGCGATGTCGGCGCGAATCAGCGCCCATTCCTCGTCCACCCAGTGTTCGTAGACCGCCAGCAGCACCTCGACCTTGTCCCGGAAGTAGTTGTAGAACACGCCCGAAGACAGCCCTGCGCGCGCGGCGATCCGGTTCGTGCTGGCGGTGTGGTATCCGGTTTCGAAGAACTCGGCAGCGGCCGCTTCGATGAGCGCTTCGCGCAAGTCGGTTCCGGCAGGTAGCGTCTTGGGTGGGCGGCCGCGTCGAGGCGGTGCGACTGGCTGGTCGGGCGTGGCGGGCACCGATTCAGTATACGGATTGCCCCGTCACCTTGGCTCACGCCGCATCAGCGCCGCCGACGCCCTCGACGAACTTCAGAACGAGTTCCGCCGTCTGTTCCGGCGCCACCGCGAGCCCTCCCCTGGCGTTAACAGACCCTAGGCCGCCGCCCGCCGGCGCTTGGTGCAATTTCGTATCGAAAGCCGCTCGGAGGGTATGTGCCCCGCGGCGGGCGAGACCTATCGTTGCGTCGTCGTCGCGACCGTCGTGGCGACACGAAGGCGGTTGGCAGTACCGCCGGACTGACATGGAGACAGCGCGTGGCAAGAGAATTGGAAGGCAAGGTGGCCGTCGTGACCGGGGCTGCGTCGGGCATCGGGCTGGCCAGCGCCGAGGCGATGCTGTCGGCCGGCGCCCGCGTCGTGCTGGTCGATCGCGACACCGCGGCGCTGGCGGCCGTGGTCAGCCGGCACGGCGCTGCGGCGATCCCGCTGGTCATCGACCTGCTCGACGCCCAGGCCTGCGCGACGCTCGCGCCGCGTGTGCTGGAGGCGGCCGGGCAGATCGACATCCTGCACGCCAATGCAGGCACCTACGTCGGCGGCGACCTGGTCGCCGCGGACACGGCGGCGATCGATCGGATGCTGAACCTCAACGTCAACGTCGTGATGAAGAACGTGCACGACGTGCTGCCGCACATGATGGCGCGAGGGACTGGCGACATCGTCGTGACCAGTTCCCTGGCCGCCCATTTCCCGACGCCCTGGGAGCCGGTCTACGCGTCGTCCAAGTGGGCGATCCACTGCTTCGTCCAGACCGTGCGGCGGCAGGTCTTCAAGCATGGCATCCGCGTCGGCTCCATCTCGCCCGGCCCGGTCATCAGCGCGCTGCTCGCGGACTGGCCGCCGGACAAGCTGCAAGAGGCCAAGGAATCGGGCAGCCTGCTCGAGGCGAGTGAAGTCGCCGAGGTCGTGATGTTCATGCTGACGCGGCCGCGCGGCATGACGATACGCGACGTGGTCATGTTGCCGACGAATTTCGATCTCTAGCCTGTCCCGTGGCGCCGCATTGGTCGATCAGCGTCAACAACTCGTTGAACTGAAACGGCTTGGTGACGTAGGCCGCGAAGCCGGCGGCCTTGCCTCGATCCACGTCGTGCGACATCGCCGAAGCCGTGACGGCGATGACGGGCGTGTCGCGCAGGGTCGCGTCCCGGCGAAGTTCCTGGAGGACCTCGAAGCCATCCATGCGCGGCAGCAGCAGGTCGAGCAGGATCACATCGGGCCGTTCGGCGCGCGCCATTCTCAAACCGGCAGGGCCATCGCGGGCGGTGAGCAGCGTCAGATCGCCGCGGGCCGCGAAGACGGCGTGCATCAGCTCCAGATTGACCGGGTTGTCTTCGATGTACAGGACGCGCAGCAGTCGCTGCGTCACGCTGGGCGCGACCGGCGGCGCCGCCACCGCCGCATCCGGGCGGCCGGTCGCCAGGGGCAGGTCTATCCAGAAGCTCGAACCTTGACCTTCGACGGACTCCGCACCCACAGGGCAATGCATCAACTCGGCCAGTCGCTTCGACAAGGCCAGGCCGATGCCCGACCCCTGGATGTCGGAATCCTCGCGGCCCAGGCGCTCGAACGGCATGAAGAGGCTGGCCAGCTTGTCGCTCGCAATGCCGCAGCCCGTGTCGTCGACGGCGACGCGGACGGATCGCCCGTCGGCCGTTCGATCCCGTCGGACGACGACCCGTCCGGCGTCGCGGTTGTACTTGACCGCGTTGGACAGGAAGTTCACCAGGATCTGCCGCAGCCGCGTGCGATCCGCCATGACCGTCAGCGTCTCTGCGATCGGTTCAACGATCAGGGCGATCTGCCGCTCGTTCGCGCTCACCTGGCACATCGCCGCGGCCTCCTGCACGACGGCATCGAGATCCACCGGCGCCAGGCGCACATGGAGCTTGCCGACTTCGATGCGGGCCAGATCGAGCAGCTCGTCGATCAGCTCGAGCAGGTGATCGCCGGCGCGGCGGATCTCGGTCAGCCAGTGCCGATCCCTGCCTGGATGCGCGCCCGCTTCGAGCAACTGCGCGAAGCCGAGGATCGCGTTCATCGGCGTGCGCAACTCGTGGCTCATGCGCGAGAGGAACTCGGACTTCCCGCGGTTGGCCCGTTGCGCGTCGTCGCGTGCCGCTTCCAGCGCCTGGGTGCGCTCGCGCACCCGCGACTCCAGCCGGCGATTGGCCTCGAGCAGCGCTTCCTGCGCCTGCTTCAGCTCGGTGACATCCGATGCGGTGACGGCGGCGGTTCGCGTACCGTCCGGCGCGCTGATGGGTTCGATCGCGATCGCGTAGTGCCGCAGCACGCCGGCTTCGGTGCGCAGCACGATGTCGAAGTTCTGGCGTTTGTCGCTCGCGAACGCAGCCTGCAGATGACGGTTGAATCGTGGCCGTTGCTCGGCAGGACACCAGTCCTGCACCAGCGAGCCGACCACCGCCCGGCGCGGCGGATCGTCGCCGCGGTTGGCGAAGATCGTTCGGCCGTCCGCGTCCACCTCGTAGATCAGCGCCGCCGTGTGGGCCGTCAGCGCGCGCAGTCGGGCCTCGCTCGCCCGCACCGCCGCTTCGGCGCGCTTGCGGTCGTCGACGTCCATCATCGTTCCCAGGCCGCGCAGCGGCGCGCCTTCGGCGTCGCGCTCGACGATGCGGCCGCGCAGGACGACCCAGCGCCACCCGAGTCGCTCGTGCCGCAGCCGCAGCTCGACTCGAAGCGTCGGCGTCTGCTCGCTCAGGTGACGGTGCAGCGCCGCGCTGGCGGCCTCGATGTCATCGGCATGGATACGGTCGCGCCAGAACGCCAGGTCCGGTCGCAGCGCCGAGGGCTCGAGGCCGACGATCCGGGCGCATTGTTCGTTGGCGTCGACGCGCCCGCTCACCAGGTCGCAATCCCACAGCCCGGCGGCGGCCGCTTCCATCGCGAGTCGAAAACGCAGCTCGCTGTCGGCCAGGCGGGCCTGCGAGGCCCGCAGTTCTCCGTGTGCGCGCCGCACGGAGCTCAACATGCCGTTGATCGCGGCGACCACGGTGTCGAGCACATCGGGGCGCCAGCGGCCGCCGGCGCGACGATCGAGCACGAGGGCCTGGCCCTCCGTGGCGCCCGGCTGGTGCGGGTCGATGTTGCGGACGTAGCTCGCCACCTTGGCGAGATGCTGGGTCACCAGATACTGGAACAGGAGCAGCAGGAACATGGCCACGAGCGCGGTCCGGACCGCGTTGCCCACGAGGGCGGTCAGGAGCCGGCTCCAGACGCGCCCGATCACGCTGTCGACGCTCGCGACGACATGCAGCGTTCCGATCGCGACGGCGCGTCCGCCGTGCTCGTGCACCAGGGAGACGGTCGCCTGCCGACGGTACTTCGATTCGGCCCGACCCACCGCCCAGCGGGTTCGCCCGTCGACCTCCACGCCGGCGTATTCGATGTCGGGCAGGCGCAGCAAACCCTTCAGTTGCGTCTGCACCGCCTCGCCGTCGAACTGCCACACGGCGTGAGCCAGGGAAGGGGCGTAGCTGGACCCGATGAAGCCGAACGCACTGTCGATGTCGTTCAAGTCGCGGCGATATTCGATGTAGAGGTCGACGGCGGTGACGAAGGTCGTGATCACCGAGCTGAACAGGACGACTGCAATCAGCAGGCGCCTGGCCAGGCCATTGCCGTTGAACAAGGCGTGGCGCACGCCGCCCCAAGCTGGATCGGACATCATTCCCCGTATCGTTCGAGACCAGCCCGCAACCCGGGAGCGGTGCGCTCAGGGGGGATCACTTCGCGGCGTCCCGGAGCATTCGAAGCGTGGCGTCATCGCGCACGCGTTCGAGCTCGCCGCTGTCCTGCATCTCGCGAAGCACCTTCTCGACCCGGGGCACGAGGTCACGATGCCGCTCGTGCAGGAAGTGGTACAGCGGGATGTGCTCCAGCGGAGGCGAGAGCGGCCGCACCACCGTGTCCAGACGCAGCTTCTTGTTCACCAGGACACCGCTGAACTTGTCGTTGACCGCCACGTCGACCCGGCTGCTGGCCACCATCTGCATCAGCTGATCCATCGTGCCCACGGCCTCGACCCGGCTCATCCCGTTGGTGCCGCGCTCCGACGAGCCCACGCCGCGAACGATCCCGATCGAATACGGCGCGATCGAGACCCAGCCCTCGATCCGGATGTCGCGATCCTTCACGAAGGCCGAGGGTTCGATGAAGTTGATCGAGGGCCGTACCGCGATCAGCGACGGGAACTCGCTCTGCACGGCGAGAATCCGGTGCACCTCGCCGTCGACGCGCCCCTGGCTGGATTCGATGAGAGCCCTCTTGGCCGGCAGGTCGACGAACTCGACGGTGATGCCCAGGCGCTGATAGGCGGCCCTCAGGACCTCGCCGCCGACGTATTGGTCCGGAATGTTTTCGAGGCGCGCGAGTCGCAATACCGTCTCGGAACGCGCCGCACCGGCGACCCTCGAGAGCAGCGCCAGTCCGCCGGCTTGGATCAACAGGCGGCGCCGCGTCGTGATCACGGACGTGACCAGGTCGGAAACGGCAAGGGCATCCATGGCGGGCCTCGCAATACATTGACTGCCATGTTGACTTGCATTCGCGCAGGGCGTTGTGGGGACTTGTGCTAGGCCAGAACGACGAAGCCGAGGCCTGCAAGAGGCGTGCCCCCGGTTAGGCGTGTGTTAAGGCCGCGCGGCGGGCGTCAACCCTGCTGGAAACCCTGCGTTGTGCAGGCAAGCACAGCGCACGCTGAGCCCGCTCAAGAGAGTCGGAGCCCGTACGAATCTCGCTCGAATCGGAATCCCCATCATGACCACCCTCAAGTCCCTGATCGCCGCGGCCGCGCTGTCCGCCGTTGCCGCCGTGTCGTTCGCCCAGGCACCCGCCGCTCCGAAGGCCGCGCCTGCGGCGGCCTCTGCGCCCGATGCGGCCAAGCCTCCTGCCGATGCCGCGTCGAAGCCCATGCATCACAAGAAGCACCACAAGCACCACGCCAAGAAGGCCGCCGCAGCGGACTCCGCGGCGTCGGCGGCGAAGTAGGCCAGCGCCTACTCGGTCGAACAGGCCGTCGCGGCGGATGGCTCGGCGCAGCCATCCGGACTCGGCAGGCCTCGTTCGAAGGTCTGGTCCGCCGTCGCGACGGCCGGCGCGCAGATCAGTCTGTCGATCCAGCCGACCACCCGGGCGTCGTGCTGCTCGAAGTAGTGGGTGTGCGCGCCGGCGCCCAGGCACACGTCGACCTCGGTTGCTGCGGAGGGACTGAACCGCTGCTCCTCGAACAGCGTCGCCTTGTTCGCGAGCGTGTCGACGGCCGGCGGCGGGTCGCACCACAACCAGCGGCCGACATAGTCGCCGGTCGTGTACACATTGATCCAGCGCTGGACGCCCACTTCCGCCGCCTTGGGACCGGACAGGCCGCCGTGGTCGCGAACGGCCCAGGCATAGAGCTCGGGGAAGCGCGCCGCGTAGAGCTGGCGCAGCGGGCACCCTGCCGTCAGCAGATGCACCTTGCCGTTCAGCCGGGTCCAGAGCGCCAGGATCCGGTCGTCCGTCTTGCCGTTGCGCTGCTGCACGGCGGCGCGATATTTCATGTATCGCAGCAGTTCGGTGCTGATGACGGTTCCCTGGCTGTGCGCCACGATGACGACGCGATCGTAGTTCTGCGCCGCGATGCGCTCGAGCAGCGAAACGTAGCGGGCGAAGATGCGGGCGCGCGGAATCGCGCGGCGCGGAAACTCGCGGAAATGGTTGTCGACGTCCAGGGCTGCGTCCAGCGGTGCGCGCACGCCGGGCAGGTAGCGCGACAGCAGCTTGCCGAACGCGGACAGGATGGCCACGGCCGTCGCAGCGCTGATCACCAGCGGTGCGAGGACCGTCCTCGACGCCGTGGCCACCTGCTCGGTCACCTGCGCAAGGGCGTGGAACTGGCCCACGCCGAAGCGGGCCATCAGCAGCAGCGCGCCGACCGCGCATGCGGCCGCAACGCCGAGGACCGCGAGCAGGCCGACGAACCCGTTCAGGTGGCGGTAGCCCGCGCTGAGCCAGCGTCCCAGGGTCCACGCGTTGCCGATCGTCTTCTTCAACTCGGCCAGCACGCTCGGCGTCATCGTGACGACCAGATAGAGGATCAGCAGGAAGCAGGCGCCGCCGACCAGGGCGAAGCTCTCGGTGCTGCTCGTGTACCGCTGGGCCAGGAACGCCGCGCCGTCGACCGTCCGGCCCTGGGCCATCGTGAAGACCTGGGGCACATAACTCACGCCCAGTCCACCCATCTCGAAGAGCTTGCGCAGCAGCGTCCACAGGGTCATCGCGACGGCCAGGAACGAGGCGATCGAGACCAGCATCCCGAGGCGGCCGGTGGCCACGCTGGCGCTGTTCGCGTCGCTGCCGCGCGCCGCTTGTCGGCCATTGAAGAGCCAGACGGCCATCACGAGCGGGACCACGCCCCACCAGGCGACCACGCCGAGCAGGAGGTACTCGACGGCACGCATCGAGGCGCGTAGCCAGTTCTCCAGGCTGCTCGCCCCCTGCCAGGCGTCATACACCGCGTAGACCGTCAGGAAGGCGCACATGCCGCCGAGAAAGAACCAGCCGATTCGACGGGTGGCCGGAAAGCGCTCGTCGGCGATCCGCAGACAGACGTCGCACAGCAGCGCGAGCACGCCGAGGTACATCGGGGCGATGACCCAGGACGGCGGCGCCTGCAGGAGCAGCCACGCGGCGCCGCCGAGCACGACGGCCCAGACGACGACCCCCGCCCAGTTCAAGGCGCGGCGGTAGGAGATCCACCAGAGGGCCAACACCGGACCGGCACCCGCGAGGACGGCGTGGATGACCGACGCGTAGGGACGCGAGGCGCCGAGCGCGGCGATGAACAGGCCGGCGATGAGCAGTTGAACGAAGAGGTTGGTCAGCAGCGCCGAGAAAGCCCAGTCCAGCGCGATCTGCGTGGCGGTCAGGCGGTCCCAGCGCACCATCGCCTGTCGGGCGACCCGGACCGCGGCATCGTCGTCGTTCCGCATCGGCGTGCCGTCGCGCGTCGAGCCCTGCTTCGCGCGTCGCGCTTCGATGGCCTGCACCTTCTGCGCCAGGGCGGTTCGGGCCGCGCGGCTCGCTTCGTCGACCGTGTCGCGCCCGAGCCGCGACAGGCGGAAGATCAGCGTGAAGAGCTCGGTCACGATCCGCGGCAGGGCGCTGGAGAGCCGGGACAGGTCGGCCCAGTACATCTCGTAGACGTCCACGTCCTGCCGGTGCCGCGCGTCGTCGTGTCGCGTCATGCAGATCCGCGGTGCCTCGTAGGCCTCGGACTCGGTCTTCGCGATC
>DATEFR010000212.1:0-4760 GCA_035280545.1 Burkholderiaceae bacterium
ACTCGGTCGTGCCGCGCATGTGGGGCGGCGTGACGACGGCCGACGAGCTGCGCCGCATCGCCGATGCGGTCGACAAGTACAAGATCCCGACGGTCAAGGTCACCGGCGGGCAGCGCATCGACCTGCTCGGCGTGAAGAAGGAAGACCTGGTCGGCGTGTGGCGCGACATCGGGATGCCGTCGGGCCACGCCTACGGCAAGACGCTGCGCACCGTGAAGACCTGCGTCGGCAGCGAGTGGTGCCGCTTCGGCACGCAGGACAGCACCAAGATGGGCCAGGACCTGGAGCGCGCGCTGTGGCGCATGTACGCGCCGCACAAGGTCAAGCTCGCGGTCAGCGGCTGCCCGCGCAACTGCGCCGAATCGGGCATCAAGGACGTGGGCGTGATCGGGGTCGATTCGGGCTGGGAGATCTATGTCGGCGGCAACGGCGGCATCAAGACCGAGGTCGCGCACTTCTTCGTGAAGCTCAAGACCGCCGAGGAGGTGCTCGAGTACAGCGGCGCGTTCCTGCAGCTCTATCGCGAGGAAGGCTGGTACCTGGAACGGACCGTGCATTACATCGGACGCGTCGGGCTGGACTACGTGAAGAAGAAGATCCTCGACGACGCCGAAGGCCGGCGCGCGCTGTGGGAGCGGCTGCAGTTCTCGCTCGCCGACGAACCCGATCCCTGGTTCGAGATGACCCGGGCCCATGTCGACGAGCGGCAATTCATCCCGATCGCGGTGGCGTCGGATTCGAGCGAAAAGGTGGGCGCATGAACCAGGCCAGAAGCTGGCAACGCATCTGCCGCGTCGACGACATTCCGGTGCTGGGCGCACGCCGCGTCGCGCGGCCGGTCGGGGTCGAGGTCGCGGTGTTCCGCAATGCCGAGGACCAGGTGTTCGCGCTGCTCGACCGCTGCCCGCACAAGGGCGGGCCGCTGTCGCAAGGCATCGTGTTCGGCACCAGCGTCGCCTGCCCGCTGCACAACTGGTCCATCGGGCTGGACGACGGCTGCGCGAAGGCGCCCGACGAAGGCTGCACACCGCGCTTCGCGGTGAAGGTCGAGGACGGCGAGGTCTACCTCGATGCGGTCGAGCTCGCCGGGCACGCGACCGACCTCGCGCGCCCGATCGCCGGGCCGCAGACGCACATCCCGATCGCGAGCGCCTGAAACAGGACCGGTCGATGAGCAACCGCGAGACCCGTTCGACCTGCCCGTACTGCGGGGTCGGTTGCGGCGTGATCATCGAGACCAAGGGCGGCGCGATCACCAACGTGCGCGGCGACCCGGATCATCCGGCGAACTTCGGCCGGCTGTGCACCAAGGGCAGCACGCTGCACCTGACCGCCACGGCCTCGATCACCCGGCAGACCCGGCTGCTGCAGCCGATGCGGCGCGCCGAACGCGGCGCCGCGCCTCAAGCCATAGGCTGGGACGATGCGCTGGACGACGCGGCCCGACGCATCGCCGACATCGTGCGCGAGCACGGGCCCGATGCGGTCGGCTTCTACGTCTCGGGCCAGTTGCTGACCGAGGACTACTACGCGTTCAACAAGCTCGCGAAGGGCTTGATCGGCACCAACAACATCGACACCAACTCGCGCCTGTGCATGAGCAGCGCGGTTGCCGGCTACAAGGCGACGCTCGGGGCCGACGCACCGCCGGCCTGCTACGACGACCTGGCACTCGCGAAGACCGTGTTCATCGCCGGCTCGAACATGGCGATCGCGCACCCGATCCTGTTCCGCCGCCTCGAGGACGCGCGCGCGGCGAACCCCGATGCAAAGCTGATCGTCGCCGACCCGCGCCGCACCGAGACCGCCGCGGTCGCCGACCTGCACCTGCAGCTGCTACCCGGCACCGACGTCGTGCTGTTCCACGGCCTCGCGCACCTGCTGCTGTGGGAAGGCCTGACCGACGCCGCGTTCATCGCCGCGCACACGAGCGGCTTCGACGCATTGCGCGACCGCGTGCGCGAGTACACGCCCAAGCATGTCGCATCGGTGTGCGGCCTGAAGGAAGCCGACATCGTGCAGGCCGCGCGCTGGTTCGGCCAGCACACCCCGACGCTGTCGCTCTATTGCCAGGGCCTGAACCAAAGCAGCAGCGGCACCGACAAGAACGCCGCGCTGATCAACCTGCACCTCGCGACCGGGCAGATCGGCAAGCCCGGCGCCGGGCCGTTCTCGCTGACCGGCCAGCCCAATGCGATGGGCGGGCGCGAGGTCGGCGGGCTCGCGAATCTGCTCAGCGCACACCGCGATCTGGCCAATCCGCAGCATCGCGCCGAGGTCGCCGCGCTGTGGGGCACGACCGATGTGCCAGCCGCGCCGGGCAAGACCGCGGTCGAGATGTTCCAGGCAGCGGCCGACGGCGAGATCCGCGCGCTGTGGATCGCCTGCACGAACCCGGCGCAGTCGATGCCCGATCAGGCCACCGTGCGGCGCGCACTCGAACGCTGCGAGCTGGTCGTCGTGCAGGAAGCTTTTGCGACGACCGCGACCTGCGCCTATGCCGACCTGCTGCTGCCGGCGACGAGCTGGGGCGAGAAGCACGGCACCGTGACGAACAGCGAGCGCCGCATCAGCCGCATGCGCGCCGCATTGCCGCCGCCCGGCGAAGCGCGCCACGACTGGGCGATCGCGGTGGAACTGGGCCGGCGCCTCGAGCCGCTGCTGCCGTCGCGCCGCGTGGCGGACTGCGCGACGCTGTTCGCGGCCGACACCGCCGAAGCGCTGTGGAACGAACACCGCGAGAGCACGCGCGGCCGTGACCTGGACATCACCGGCCTCAGCTACGCGATGCTCGAGGCGCAGCCGCAGCAGTGGCCGTATGCCGAAGACGCACGTGCAGCCACACCGCGGCTCTATGCCGACGGCCGTTTCGCGACACCCGATGGCCGCGCCCGCTTCGTCGCGCCGGCGTATCGCCCGGTCGCCGAGCCGCGCGATGCGCGCTATCCGATCGGCCTGACCACCGGGCGCCTGCGCGACCAGTGGCATGCGATGAGTCGGACCGGCACGCTGGGCCGGCTGTTCGGCCAGGTGCCCGACGCCACGATCGAGATGCATCCGCAGGAGCTGCAGCGGCGCCGTTTCCATGAAGGCGACCTGCTGCGCGTGCGCTCGCGGCGCGGTGAATGCGTGCTGCCGGTGCGCGGCAGCGACACGCTGGTGCCCGGGCAGGCGTTCATCGCGATGCACTGGGGCGAGGAGTTCGTCTCGGGCCATGCGGCCGATGGCCGCGCGCTCGCCGGCGTGAACGGGCTGACCAACGGCGCGTTCTGTCCGCAGTCCAAGCAGCCCGAGCTGAAGCATGCGGCGGTGCGGGTCGAGCGCGCCGAACTGCCATGGCGCGTGCTCGCCGCGGCCTGGTTGCCGGCCGACGAAGCGCTCGCGGTGCGCGAGCGGCTGCGTCCGTTGCTGCGCACCTTCGGCTATGCGAGCTGCGTGCCGTTCGGCCGCGAGCCGGATGCGCATCTGGGCCTGCTGTTCCGCGGCGCGGCGGTGGCGCCGCTGGACGACGCGCTGCTCGAGGAGATCGAACACGCGTTCGGCCTGGTCGGCACGGCCGAGACGCCGGTGCTGCGTTATGCCGATGCGCGCGGCGGCCAGCGCCGCGCGATGCGCCTGATCCGCGCTGCCGATGGCGGCCGCGACACGCACCTGGCCGCCTTCCTGCTCGCCGGCGACACCCGCGCCGAGGCCTGGGTGCTGCCGCTGCTGCAGCAGCGCGAGCCGGCACAGGCGTTCGGCCGTGCCCTGCTCGCCGCAAGCGCGAAGCCGCCGATCGCGGTCGCGCCGCGCGGCAAGCAGGTGTGCAGCTGCCTGGACGTCACCGAGCCGCAGATCGACGCCGCGCTCGCGCGCATCGCCGGCAGCCCCGACGAGCGGCTCGCGCAACTGCAGCGCGAGCTGCGCTGCGGCACGCAATGTGGCTCATGCGTACCGAGCCTGCGCACGCGGATTCAGGCGATCGCCGTGGCGGCGCCGGCGGCCGCGTAGGGCGAGCCGCGGGTCGACAGGCGCGTATCAGTTGGACTGCTTGATCAGGCGGCCGCTGGCCGCCTGGACCGGCCGCGCGTTCATCGGATAGAGCCGCGCGAAGATGCCGATCTGCTCCTCCGAGATGGGCACCGGCTGCTTCATCACCATCCACAGCACGCCTTCGCTGCACGGCGGCGTGGTCAGCGAACCCATGTAGGTGTAGTAGCCGCGCTCGCGCGGCAGCAGCTGGTTCAGGTCCAGCGTCGAGCGCGCGGCGACCTCGTCGCCCTTCTCGAGCGGCAGGTTGTTCCAGACGCTTTGCACGACCGGCTGCGCGCTGCCCTTCTCGAGCAGCACCGCCACCACCGCGAGCTTGCCCTGCTCGCTCTTGTGCACCAGGTGCGCCACCATGTCGAACGGCTTGCCGTCGATGCGCTCTTCCGACGGGCGATGGAAGTGGAACTGCACCAGCTCGTAGCGCTGCCCCATCACCTCGATCGTGTTGCCGGGCGCGACGTTGACCTGGACCGTGTGGCCGTTGTCGAGCACCTTGAATCCGCTGGGCTTGTAGTCGAACTGGACCGCATCGAGCTCGACCTTGATGCCGTCGCGGATGTCGATCGGGCTTTGCCGCGTGCCGCGCCCGCAGGTCGCGAACTCGGGGCTCAGGCGGGCCCAGTGCTCGGGGCCGCCGGCGCCCTCGTAGTCCCAATGCGGCGGGTGCGCGGAATGTGCGGCATGCGGCGCATCGGCGGGTTTGTCGTCGTGGCTGTCGCGCGCCTTGGCCG
>DATEFR010000213.1:0-8647 GCA_035280545.1 Burkholderiaceae bacterium
ACCGGCCCTCGCTCCGCGGCGCTGACCGCGCCCCCCGCGAAGGCGAACACCAAGGTCCACAGGCACAAGGCCAACGCAGGGCGGCGGGAGGGCATCTTCATAAACGGTTCATCGAGCGAGCGGCGACGAGTCGAGTGTAGATGCCCGCATCATGCGGCCTCGCGTGCAAAAGCACACGAAAACCACGTCAGTCTCGAACCGTTACCGAATCAACAGCTGCGGCGACGAGAATGCGCCGCCCGCGAGCACCGTGTAGACCGTGTTCGCGTTCAGCGTGGTGCTGGTCGTGTAGTAGACGCCCGACGAAGCCGACGAGAACAGCGACAGCGTCATCGCGTCCGAGCTGCCGGTCACCGAGACATAACCCGAGGCCGCGCCCGCCGCGATGCCGGTGGCCACGGCCGCGCTGTTGGCGGTGAACGTCAACGTCCCGGTGCTGCCGGTGATGCCGTTGATCAGGCGCAGCTTCACGGTCGTCGAGTCGGTCGGCAGGCGGTTGTCGTCGGCGATCAGCGACGCGGTCGCCGAGCTCGCATCCCCATAGACCAGCAGGGTCATGTCGGTGCCCGCGGTCAGCGTGGTGGACGGCGCGCTGACCGACGAGCCGTTGACGCTGATGTTCAGCGAGCTGCCGGACGGCACCAGCGTGTAGTAGCCGAACGCCGGCGCGACGCTGCCGCTGTCGATCACGACCGAGGTCGTGCCGTTGCTCGCCGAGGCGGCGACGGTCGCGCTGCCCGACACCGCCGAGGCGAGCCGCACGCGCGTGTTGGTGTTGCGTGCAGCCGTGTAGGTGCTCTGCTGGCTCAGGAGCCCGGCGTTGATCAGCTGGCCGCCGCTGGTCGGCGTCAGCAGCACGTCGACCACCTCCTGGCTGCTCAGCGTGACGGACATGCTGGAGCGCAGGTCGGTCTTGCTGCCGGCGGCGGTCACGCAGACGTTGTAGGTGCCGGCGCCTTGCGACACGGCCGTGTAGGTCGGCGCGGTCAGCGTGCCGAAGCTGGTGGTCGCCGAGAGCGAGGTCAGGTTGGTGCAGGCGTTGGTCGTGATGTAGACGTCGAGCTTGCCGGCTTCGATCGCAACGTCGTAGATGCGCACCGTCGCGATGCCCGAGGTGGTCGGCGCCGAGGCGTTCTCGTCGACCACCAGCGCCTTGACCGTCGTGCCCGATTCATAGGCGAGCAGCGTGTAGTGCGAGTCGCCGCTCAGCGTGGGCACCAGCGACACCAGCGCGGTGCTCGAGCCGTTGTCGGCGAGCTGCAGCGTGTTGCTGCCGCTGCCGGTCGTGACGTAACCGCTGATGTTGTCCGTGGCCGTCGCCGACGCAGCCACGCTGGAATTGACCAGCAGGTCGATCGACGAGTGGGTCAGCGTCGCGTTGATGACGCGCACCGAGGAGTCGGACGAATCGCCGCTGCCGCTGCCGCAACCCGCCAACGTGACCGCCGCGACCAGCGTTGCCAACACGGAACCGATCGCCGGCCACTTCCTTGCGAAATTCATCACGACTGAAATCCTCGAATTGCGTTGTTTGTTCGAATGAGGCCGGATGGGGCCATCCTCGGCTGCGGGCATGATTGGGCCGGGCGGCCGCGCGCCGCTGATTGCTGCGGCAATTCGCAATGCAAAGAGTTGTCAAGCAACGTTTCTTTACTGACAAGCGGTGTGCGCTTCACCGCCGCGCCGTATGCTGGCCAGCGCTCGGGAACGTTTGCACTTGAAACGGATCAAGAACTTGCATTCCCGCGGAGATAGGAGCCCACAACATGAATCGCCCTGCCCCACGCCTTCTTCCCAGAACCGTTCGCTTCGGTGCGCTGTTCGCCGCGCTGGCTGGCGGCGCCTTGGCGAGCCAGGCGGCCGAGTTCGGCACGGTCGTCTCGTCGACGCCGGTGACGGTGCCGATGACGGTCTCGCAGCGCGTCTGCGACACCGAACGCCAGGTCGTCCCCGCGCAGCAGACCGGCGCCGGCGCGGTGGTCGGCATGATCGCCGGCGGCCTGCTCGGCAACACCGTCGGCGGCGGCAGCGGCCGTGCGCTCGCGACCGGCGTCGGGGCGGTGACCGGCGCGATCGTCGGCAACCAGATCGAGGCCAACACCGCCGCCGCGAACGGCACCGAAGTGCCGGTGCAGCGCTGCCGCATCGTCAACACGACGCAGCAGCGCACCGTCGGCTACGACGTGATGTACGAGTACCACGGCCAGCGCTACAGCACGCGCATGTCGTACGACCCGGGCGCACGCGTCGAGATCGACCCGAAGCCGCGTGACGCCGGCACGCCGGTGCCGCTCGCCCAGGCAGCGCCGGACGCGTCCTATTCGACGAGCCCGCCGGTCTACACGGAGCCGGCGCCTGTCTATGCGCCTGCGCCGGTCTACGTGACGCCATACCCGGTGTATGCGCCGGTCTACGCGTACCCGTATCCGGCCGTCAGCATCGGCTTCGGCTACTACGGCGGCGGCTACCACCGGCGCTGGCGTTGAGGCCGGCGAGCCGTCAACGACCGCAAACAAAAACGCGCCCGAGGGCGCGTTTTTTCGTTCGAGCGGCAGCTTGATCAGCCCGCGACCACGCGAACCATCTCCAGCACCTTGTTCGAGTAGCCCCACTCGTTGTCGTACCACGAGACCAGCTTGACGAACGTGCCGTCCAGCGCGATGCCGGCCTCGGCGTCGAAGATCGAGGTGCGCGCATCGCCGCGGAAGTCGGTCGCGACGACCTTGTCCTCGGTGTAGCCCAGCACGCCCTTCAGCGCGCCTTCGCTCTGGGCCTTGAACTCGGCGCAGATGTCCTTGTAGCTCGCGTCCTTCAGCAGCTCGACGGTCAGGTCGACCACCGAGACGTCGGAGGTCGGCACGCGGAACGACATGCCGGTCAGCTTCTTGTTCAGCTCGGGGATCACGACCCCGACCGCCTTGGCCGCGCCGGTCGACGACGGGATGATGTTCTCGAGAATGCCGCGGCCGCCGCGCCAATCCTTGTTCGACGGGCCGTCGACGGTCTTCTGCGTCGCGGTGGTCGCGTGCACGGTGGTCATCAGGCCGCGCTTGATGCCCCACTTGTCGTGCAGCACCTTGGCCAGCGGCGCGAGGCAGTTGGTCGTGCACGAGGCGTTCGAGATGATCGCCTCGCCCTTGTAGCTCTTGTCGTTGACGCCGAACACGAACATCGGCGTGTCGTCCTTCGACGGCGCCGACATGATGACCTTCTTCGCGCCGGCCGCGAGGTGCTTGCCGGCCGTCTCCTTGGTCAGGAACAGGCCGGTCGACTCGACGACGATGTCGGCGCCGACCTCGCCCCACTTCAGCTCGGCCGGGTCCTTCAGCGCGGTCAGCCGGATCTTCTTGCCGTTGACGATCAGCGTGTTGCCGTCGACCGCGATCTCGCCGTTGAAGCGGCCGTGCACCGAGTCGTACTGCAGCATGTACGCGAGGTAGTCGGGCTCGAGCAGGTCGTTGATGCCGACCACCTCGATGTCCTGGAAGTTCTTGATCGCGGCGCGGAACACCATGCGCCCGATGCGGCCGAAGCCGTTGATGCCGATCTTGATGCTCATGGTGATTGCTCCTGTGGGATGAAGAAGAGGTTGAAGAGCGGGCTACCGGTGGTCGACCGAGAACTTCATGCGGAACGGGTAGCCCATGCTGCAGGGTTGCCCGCCGCAAACCGCGGGCTTGTATTTCGTCAGCATCAGCACGGAAGCCACAGCCTGCGTCAGCTTCGGGTCGGGGGACTTCATCACGCTCACCGAGGTCGCCCGCCCTTGCGCATCGACCTCGACGAACATCGTCAGATCGCCTTGGGCCAGCACGGCATCCTGAACCTTGCGGACCGCATTGAACAGCGGCAGCAGCCCATCCACCGGGTACGGCGGCTCGTCCAGCGGCATCATGGCCTCGTACCGGGACTTCACGATGTCCTGCTCGGCCGCCGTCAGCTCGCTGTAGCGCCGGTTGAGCGGGAGATCGGAACTCGTCGCCACCTTGCGCGGGATGTTGGTCCCGAGGCTCGGCACGTCCTGCTTGATCGCGTAGATCGGCGGCGGCAGCTCGTCGGCGGCCCGCGCCGTCGGACACAGCGCGGCGATCAGCAGCGCCGCGGCGAGGAGTCCGCGCGAGGGGTTCATGGGGTCAGTCTCCCAGCACGCTGCGCACCGTGTCCACGACGTTCTCCGCCGTGAACCCGAAGAACTTGAACAGCGCACCGGCCGGCGCCGACTCGCCGTAGCGGTCGATGCCGACGACCGCGGCGCACTGGTACTTCCACCAGAAGTCGCTGACACCCATCTCGACCGCGACGCGCGGCACGCCGCGCGGCAACACGCTGTCCTTGTAGGCGACCGGCTGCCGATCGAACACCGTCGTCGACGGCATCGAGACCACACGCGCCGCGATGCCATGCGTCTTCGCGAGCTCGGCCTGCGCGTGCAGCGCGAGCTGCACTTCGGAGCCGGTCGCGATGATCACGACCTGCGCTTTCTTCTTCAGACCGACCTCGCCCGGCTCGGCCAGCACGTAGGCGCCGTGGGCGATCAGGTCCAGCGCCGGCTTCGGCGCATACGGCAGGTTCTGGCGCGACAGCAGCAGTGCGCTCGGCCGGTCGCGGGTCTCGATGGCGCGGGCCCAGGCGACGGCGGTCTCGGCGGTATCGCACGGGCGCCAGACGTCGAGGTTGGGGATCAGGCGCAGCGAGGCGGCGTGCTCGATGCTCTGGTGCGTCGGCCCGTCCTCGCCGAGGCCGATGCTGTCGTGCGTGAAGACGTGGATCACGCGCCGCTTCATCAGCGCCGCCATGCGGATCGCGTTGCGGCTGTAGTCGCTGAAGGTCAGGAATGTGCCGCCATACGGGACCAGGCCGCCATGCAAGGCGACGCCGTTCATGATCGCGGCCATGCCGAACTCGCGCACGCCGTAGTTGATGTGGCGCCCGCCGTTCGGCGCGCCGTTCGCGCCGTCGAAGCGCAGCGGCGGCGTGCTGCTGGTGTTGGTCAGGTTCGAGCCGGTCAGGTCGGCACTGCCGCCGAGCAACTCGGGCAGCGCCTTCGTGTAGATCTCGAGCGCAAGCTGGCTGGCCTTGCGGCTCGCCACCGTCTCGGCCTTGGCCTGCGCGGCCGCTGCGGCATCGGCCGCGGTCTGCACCCAGCCGGCCGGCAGCTCGCCGCGCATGCGGCGCACGAGCTCGGCGGCGAGCTCGGGATGCGCGGCCTTGTACAGCGCGAACTTCGCATCCCACTGCGCTTCGGCCGCGGTGCCCTTGGCCTTCGCATCCCACAGCGTGTAGGCGTCCTCGGGCACGACGAACGGCTCGTACGGCCAGCCCAGCGCTTCGCGGGTCAGCTTGACCTCCTCCGCGCCCAGCGCCTCGCCATGCGCCTTCGCGCTGCCGGCACGATTCGGGGAGCCCTTGCCGATCGTCGTCAGGCAGACGATCAGCGTCGGCTTGTCGAGGCAGCCCTGCGCCTGCTTGATCGCGGTGTCCACCGCATCGGCATCGTTCCCCTCGATCGGGCCGATCACGTTCCAGCCGTAGGCGCGAAAACGCTCCGGCGTGTTGTCGATGAACCAGGGCGTGACCTTGCCGTCGATCGAGATGCCGTTGTCGTCGTACAGCGCGATCAGCTTGTTCAGCTTCCACGCACCGGCCAGCGCGCAGGCCTCGTGGCTGATGCCCTCCATCAGGCAGCCGTCGCCGAGGAAGACATAAGTGTGGTGGTCGACGATCGCGTGCCCGTCGCGGTTGAACTCGTGCGCGAGCAGCTTCTCGGCCAACGCCATCCCGACTGCGTTTGCCAGGCCCTGGCCTAGCGGGCCGGTGGTGGTTTCGATGCCCGGCGTGAGGTCGACCTCGGGATGCCCCGGCGTCTTGCTGTGGAGCTGGCGGAAGTTGCGCAGCTCGCTCATCGGCAGGTCGTAGCCGGTCAGGTGCAGCAACGCGTATTGCAGCATCGACGCGTGGCCGTTGCTGAGCACGAAGCGGTCGCGGTCGACCCAGTGCGGGTTGCGCGGGTTGTGGCGCAGGTGCCGGCCCCACAGCGCGACGGCCATCTCGGCCATGCCCATCGGCGCGCCGGGATGACCGGAGTTCGCTTGCTGCACGGCATCCATCGCGAGCGCGCGGATCGCGTTCGCCATCAAGGTGGTTTGATCGGCGCGAGGGGAGACGAGGGAGGAGGCCATGCGATTGGATGTAGCGAGGGAGCGGAAGAAAGAGACCGCCTGCGGCGATGTGCCCCGGCGGCCGGCCTTGAAAGGTCGGCATTTTACGGGCCTGGTCCGAGCCCGCCGCGCCGGTGCCCGGCACCCGTCGGCCCACCCGGATAATCGCCGCATGCATGGCTTGCACCTGACCGCCGACCTGCGCGGCTGCGCGAACGCCGAACCGGCGATGACCGACCTCGTCGCGCTGCGCGCCCTGTGCCTGCGCGCAGCCGAGAGCGCCGGGCTGCACCCGGTCGGCGAGCTGTTCCACCGGTTCGAGCCGCGCGCCGCCGCAGCGCACGAAGGCCTCGTCGGCGCCGGCGCCGCGGCCGGCATCACCGGCGTCGTGCTGCTGGCCGAGTCGCATCTCGCGGTCCACACCTGGCCCGAGATCGGCTCGGTCACGCTGGACGTGTACGTCTGCAACATCGGTGCCGACAATTCCGAGCGTGCGCAGGCCGCGCTCGAAACGCTGATCGAGGCGTTCGCGCCCCGCCACGTCGAGCGCCATGCGCTGGCGCGCGGCCAAGCTGCGGTGCGTACTGCAGCATGAAGGCGATGATCCTCGCGGCCGGCCGCGGCGAGCGCATGCGCCCGCTGACCGACCACACCCCCAAGCCGCTGCTCGCGGTGCGCGGTAAGCCGCTGATCGAATGGCACCTCGAGGCGCTGGCGCAGGCCGGCGTCCGCGAGGTCGTGATCAACACCGCGTGGCTCGAGCAGCAGATCGTCGCCGCGCTGGGCGACGGTGCGCGCTTCGGCCTGGCGATCCGCTATTCGATGGAAGGGCGCGACCACGGCGGCGCGCTCGAAACCGCCGGCGGCATCGCCAAAGCGCTGCCGCTGCTGGCCGAGCATGGCGACGACGCGTTCTGGGTCGTCTCGGGCGACGTCTACGCGCCCGACTTCGTCTTCGATGCCGCGACCGCGCAGCGCTTCGCCCACGGCGACGCGCAGGCTCACGTCTGGCTCGTGCCGAATCCGCCGTTCCATCCGAAGGGGGACTTCGGCCTCGCCGCCGACGGCTACGGTGTCGCCGATGCGCCCGGGCCCGATGGCCAGCGCTGGACCTACGCGAACCTCGCGCTGGTGCGCGCGAGCTTGTGCGCCGGCATCGCGCGGGGCACACGCGCGGCGCTCGGCCCGCTGCTGTTCGAGCGCATGCGCGAACACCGCGTCACCGCGGAGATCTACCGCGGCGCGTGGGAGAACGTCGGCACGCCGAAGCAGCTCGCGGCGCTCAACGCATCGGGATAAAACCCCGCCAGCGACAGCGCGCGCGAGCGTCGCACGCCGTGCGACGCGCACTATGATGTCCCCAGGGAGAACCGCCGACCCGAGCGGCCTGGGAATGCTGAAGCGTCGTGCAGCACCCTGCCCCGCCAGCCTGCATCGTGCGCGGCGGCTGGCTGCGACCCCGCCACGCCCGCGCGCGCCGATTCTTCTTTCAGCAGGAAGGAATACCGATGAACGCCAAGTCCGCCACCCTGGCCAGCGATATCGAAGCCGATGTCAGCGACGCCATTTCCGATGCCGAAGAGATGCTGGCCGAAGCGGCCAGCAGCACCGGCGAGAAGGCCGCGGAGCTGCGCCGCAAGGCGCTGGAGCAGCTGAAGACGCTGCGCGGCCACCTGCGCGACGCTCGCCTGAAGGCCGTGGATCAGAGCAAGGCCGCGGCGCGTGCGACCGATGACTACGTGCACGACCACCCGTGGCGCGCGATCGGCGTCGCCGCCTGCCTGGGCGTCGTGGTCGGGATGCTGATCACGCGCCGCTGACGCCTCGTCACGCCGTCTCTACATGACGACACGCCACGACGAGCTGGGTCCGCTGGAGGCGTTGTCGCGCCTGGCCGGGCATCTGTTCGGCATGGTGCAGAGCCGGCTCGAGCTCGCGAGCCTCGAGCTCAGCGAGGCGCGGACACGGCTGATGGTGATGCTGGTCGTGAGCTTCGGCGCGGTGCTGCTGCTCGGCGGTGCGGTCCTGGCGCTCTCGGCGTGGATCGCGGTCGCGCTGTGGCCCACGCTGGGCCATGCGGTGCTGGGGTGGATCGCACTGGTCTACGGCGTCGCCGGCGGCACGCTGATCTGGTGGCTGCGCACGCACCTGCGCGACGACCCGCCGCTGCTGGCCGACACGCTGGCCGAGCTGCGCCACGATGCGGCCTCCATGCGAGGCGAGCGCGCGGAGGAGCGGCGGTGAGCGCACGTCCTCCGACGTACCTGGACACCGAAGCGCGCCGCCAGCTGCTGCTGACGCGCATTGCGTTCGAGCGCGACGAGCTGCGCCGTGACGTCGCCCGACTGCATCAGGCGACCAGCCTGCCGCATCTGTTGCGCTCGATCTTCGGGATCCGCTTGAAGCCGGACTGGTTCGGCTCCCCCAGCGCAGGCTTGGGCGATTGGATCAGCACGGGGCTGTCCTGGTTGCGCCGCTACCGGCTCGCG
>DATEFR010000214.1:0-6245 GCA_035280545.1 Burkholderiaceae bacterium
TCGGCTTCTCGCTGAACAACAGCATGCTGATCATCGCCGGCAGCCTGGTCGGGTCATCGGGCGCGATCCTGAGCTACATCATGTGCAAGGCGATGAACCGCTCGTTCTTCAACGTGATCCTCGGCGGCTTCGGCGGCGAGGCGGCGAGCGGCCCGGCCGGCGCGCAGCAGCAGCGGAACGTCAAGAGCGGCAGCGCGGACGATGCGGCCTTCGTGCTCGGCAATGCCGAGACGGTGGTGATCGTGCCGGGCTACGGCCTCGCGGTCGCGCGCGCGCAGCACGCGGTCAAGGAGCTCGCCGAGAAGCTCACGCACAAGGGCGTGACCGTCAAGTACGCGATCCACCCTGTTGCCGGCCGCATGCCGGGCCACATGAACGTGCTGCTGGCCGAGGCCGAGGTGCCGTACGATCAGGTCTTCGAGATGGAAGACATCAACGGCGAGTTCGGCCAGGCCGACGTCGCGATCATCCTGGGCGCCAACGACGTCGTGAACCCGGCCGCGCTGCAGAAGGGCACGCCGATCTACGGCATGCCCATCCTCGAGGCCTACAAGGCCAAGACCATCATCGTCAACAAGCGCTCGATGGCCGCCGGCTACGCCGGGCTGGACAACGAGCTGTTCTACATGGACAAGACGATGATGGTGTTCGGCGATGCGAAGAAGGTCGTCGAGGACATGGTCAAGGCGGTCGAATAGTCCCCGCCTAGGGTCACCGGTCCGCGGACAGCGGCCGGTCGCCGCGCAGGCTGGCCAGGCAGCTTGCGGCGCGTTGCTCCCACAGCGTCGCACCCTGGTCGCGAGCAATGGCCAGCGCCTTCTCGAAACAAGCCTGCGCATCGGTGCGATCGCCGCGCGGGTCTCGCTGCACGATCTCGCCGCGGATGCGCCAGAGCTCCGCGTGATACCAGCCGCCGGCAGCCTGCGCCTGTGCCAGCGGCTCCTCCAGCGAGTGCGCGGCCGCGTCGTAGCGGCCCACGGCCGCCAGCGCCTGGGCGAGGCCGGCGACGAAGATCGGCATGAACAGCGGCAGGGTCGGAGCGGACGTCAGCTTGCGCTCGTAGACGCGGATGTCTTCGGCGCAGGCCTGCGACGTGCGGACAGCCGTCCAACTGCGGAACAGCTCGGCAAAGTCCTTGTAGAACGTCAGCCCGTGCTCCGTTGCCAGGCGCAGCAGGACCTCCGCATCCGACGCCACGGCCACCTCGTCACCGGCGCATGCCGCGCGCATCAGGCCATGCATGTACGGGTACGCGCGCGCGCTGACCTGCGGCAGCAGCGCTGCAAGCTCATGCGCCTGCGCACTCATGGCCTTGCTCTGTTCGGCGTCGCCCTGCAGGCACAGCAGCCACGCCATCGACGAGTAGGTTCCGCTGACCGGATGCCAGCCGAGCTGCGTCGTCAAGGCTTCCGGATCCACGGCTTCCAGCAAGGGCAGGCACCTTTCGAAGTGCTCGCGCGCGGTCGCGAGATGGCCGAGGTAGGTGTTGGACAGCGCCATCATCCGATGGGCGCACAGCAGTGCGTCGGGCTTGTTGTCCGCCTGCGCGACCGCCAGCGTCCGGGTGGCACGGCGCAACGCAGTGTCGAGTTCGCCCACGCTGATGCCGGCCGTCCACAAGCCGTAGCGAATGCGCGGGCCGAAGGCCGCGAATCGCGGGTCGGCCTCGAGCAGCTTTTCGGCGCGAGCAAAGGTGTCGCGCGTGGCTTCGCTGGTGTAGCCGTCCGCGGCAATGCGGGCCTGGCCCATGCTCATCAGCAGCTCCAGATGCTGGGCGCGGCGGTCGACGCCGTCGTCCTGCGCCTGGATCAGCGCGATGGCACTGGCGAGGTAGCCCACCGCCTCCCGGTAGGCGGACGTCGCGAGCGCGGTGGTGCCCGCCTGCTGCCACCAGCCGATCGCCTTGTCATGCAGCCTCGCCCTGCTGGCGTGCTGTGCCAGCACCTGCGGCAGCGTCTCGGGGCGCAGCCGCTCGAGTGCCTGCACGATGCGGGCGTGCACGGCCGCTTGTCGACTTCGCAGCATGCTCTCGTGGGCCGCCTCCTGGACCAGCGCATGCTTGAAGACGAACTTCTGCCGAGCCCGCTCGCCGAGGCGAAAGACGAGCTCGGCCGACACCAGCTTGTCGATCGCCGGCGCCACCGCCTGCGGCTTCTCGGCCACGGCCTCGAGCAGCCAGAGCTCGAACTCGCGACCGATGCAGGCCGCGAGCTGGGCCACCTCCTTGAGCTCGGGGACGCGGTCCAGGCGCGCCATCAGCGAGCCATGCAGAGATGCCGGGATGGCCGCCTCGCCCGATTCGAGCACCGCCTTCGTCAGCTCCTCGGCGAACAGCGGCACGCCGTCGCTTTGCGCGACGATGGTCGCGCGCGTCTGTGCGTTCAGCGTGCCGCCTGCCAGTTGCGCGACGATCGCCTCGACGCTGGCGCGCCTGAGCCGGTTCAACGACAGCCGGGTGACGCTGGGGTGCCCGACCGGCACGGGCAGCTCGTCCGGCCGACTGGTCACGACGATGAGCACGTGCGCCGTGTCGATCTTGTCGAGGCAGCGCTCGATCAGCTCGAGCGTCGTCGGATCGATCCATTGCGCGTCTTCGACGACCAGCAGCAGCGGCTGCTGCTCGGCCATCTCGAGCAATTGCGCGACCAGGCGTTCCAGGGTGCGCTGGCGCAGCCTCTGTGGGCTCATCTGCAGCGGGCCGTAGCGCTGCACGCCGTCCAGGCCGAGCAGCGACGCATAGAGTGCCGACGTTTGCGCATCGCCGCCGGCGGTCTCGACCTTGTCCAGCGCGGCCTCGGTGCTGTCCTCGTCGCGCAGCCCGACCGTGCGGCCCAGGCCCTGGATCACCGGCCACAACGCGCTGCCCGTGTGGTACGGCGAACACTGCCAGCGGACCAGCCCGTGCGTCGGCTCCGCGCATGCATCCAGCAGCGCGCGCACCAGCCGCGACTTGCCGATGCCGGCTTCGCCGACCAGCAGCATCGCCTGGCCTTCGCCTTCGCGCGCCCGCGCCCAGCGCTCCATCAGCAGCGCGAGCTCCTCGTCGCGCCCGACGATGGGCGCCGGCATCGCGCCGGCGTGCGCGTCGAAGCGCATGTCGGCAGACTGCTCGCCCGACACTGCGAAGGCGGCCACCGGCTGCGCAATGCCCTTGAGCGCATGATCGCCCAGCGCATGCACCCCGAAGCTCGTGCCGAGAAGGCGGCGCGTCGAGTCGTCGACCACCACCTGGCCGGGCTCGGCCAGCGCCTGCAGCCGCGCCGCGAGATTGGGCGCGACGCCGACTGCCGACTGTTCCTGGGCCGGGCCCTCGCGGATCAGGTCGCCCACGACGACCGAGCCGGTGGCGATGCCCACGCGCGCCTGCATCGTGACGCCGGACGCCCCCTTCGCCGCCTCGATGGCGCGCACCAGCGCGAGCCCGGCGCGGACAGCGCGCTCCGGATCGTCTTCGTGCGCGCGCGGCCATCCGAAGTAGGTGAGGATGCAGTCGCCGATGAAGTTGGCCACCCAGCCATCGAACAGCGCGACCTGTTGCACGCAGATGTCGTGGAAGCTGCGGATCAGCTTTCGGTAGTCCTCGGGGTCCAGGCGGCGCGACAACGGCGTCGAGTCCACCAGGTCGCAGTACAGCACCGACAGCTGCCGGCGCTCGGCCGCGAACGCCGGTGCGCTGGATTCGCCCGGCGTGTCCAGTGCCGCGATGGCCATGAGCAGCGTGCGCCGATGGCCGACCGACGCCACGCCGAGCTCCTGCAGATCGGCGGCGGTCAGCACCCGCAGCGTCTGCATGTCGATGTCGTTGGCTTCGAACGCGGCGACGTACTGGCCCAGTCCCAAGTCACGCAGCCATGCCGCAACCTGTTCGATCACCCGGTGGCTCCTTCGGCAAGCGCCTCGCCGGATTGTGCGAGATTTGCACGCGAGCGCCGCCGGCCCTATCCGGCCAGCAGGGTCGCCACCTCCGCCGCCGAACGCACGCCCAGCTTCGCGTAGACGCGCGCACGGTGGACCTCCACCGTGCGCACCGAGACGTGCAGCTCGTCGGCGATCACCTTGTTCAGCTTGCCGGCGGCGACGCGCTGCATCACCTCGTGCTCGCGCTCGGTCAGGCTCGCGAGCCGCGCGTCGCGCTCGGCGGCGCGCGCGTCGTGGCTGTGCATCGCCGCGTCGATGCGCACGGCCTGCTCGATGCGGTCGGCCAGCGCGTTGTCGCTGTACGGCTTCTCGAGGAAGTCGAACGCGCCTTTTTTCAACGCCTCGACGGCCATCGGGATGTCGCCGTGCGCCGAGAGGAACAGCACCGGGTTGCGCAGCCGCCGCGCCATCAGCGCCTCGTGCACCGCGAAGCCCGACATCGGTTCCATCCGCATGTCCAGCAGGAAGATGCCGGTCAGCGGCCGCGGCGTCGCGTCGACCGCGGCGAGCAGCTCGGGCCCGCTCGCGAACGCGCGCACGGTCATGCCACGCGAGGTCAGCAGGAACGCCAGCGCGTCGCGCACGGCGGCCTCGTCGTCGAGCAGGTACACGATGCCGGGTACAGCGTCGTCAGGCGACATCGGCCTCTTCCTCCTTCGGGTTCATGTCGGATGCGATCCGCACCGGCAGGCTGATCGAGAAGCAGGCGCCGCCGCCGGGCGCCTCGCTCGCGTCGATCACGCCTTGGTGCGCTTCGACGATGGAACGGCAGATCGCGAGCCCCATGCCCATGCCCTCGGCCTTGGTCGAATAGAACGGCGCGCACAGCGTCTCGATGCGCTGTCCTTGCAGGCCCGGGCCGTTGTCGCGGACGTCCAGCCGCACGAAGCGCGCGTCGGCGCTGATGCTGCCGCGCACGTCGATGCGCCGCTCGTTCGATGTGCCGTCGCCGGCATCGTGGCCGTGTTCGACCAGCGCATCGCTCGCGTTGCGCACCAGGTTGATCACGACCTGCTCGATCAGCACCGCGTCGGCGACGATCGCCGGCAGGCGCGGATCCAGCGCCAGCCGCAGCACGATGCCGCGGCGCTCGAGCTCGCGGCGCAGCAGCGCGACCGCGCCTTCGACGATCGTGCCCGGCGCGCAGGCCTCGAGCCGCGGCTCGCGGCGCGTCAGGAACTCGCGAATGCGCTGCACGATGCGCCCGGCGTGCGCCGCCTGCTCGCCGAGCCGCTGCAGCGCGCCCAGCACGACCGGGTCGGCCACGGCGCCGGCGCGCTGCAGCGAGTTGACGACGCCGGCGTTGTAGCTGGAGATCGCGGTCAGCGGCTGGTTCAGCTCGTGCGCGAGCGTCGCGGCGATCTCGCCCAGCATCGTCAGCCGCGCATGGTGTGCCATCGCCTCGGCGTGGCGGCGCTCGCGCTCCTCCAGGCCCTTGCGTGCCGTGATGTCGAGGATGGAGCCCATCCAGCCGATGTGCGTGCCGCTCGCATCGACCAGCGGCGCCTCGAACACCATCACGTCGAGCAGGCGGCCGTCGCGATGCCGCCAGCGCGCCTCGTAGCCTTCGCGCGGCGCCTGCCCGGCCATGTTGCGCTGGTGGCGCTGCATGATCTCGCCGATCGAGTCGGGCGGCCAGTACGGCATCGGCGGCATCAGCCCGATCAGTTCCTCGGGCGCGTAGCCGATCATCTCGGCCAGCGTGCGGTTCACGTAGACGAGCCGGCCGGCGAGGTCGCGGGCACGCAGGCCCACGGTCAGCGAGTCCTCCATCGCGCTGCGCCACGCGGCCTCGGTGCGCCACGCCGCTTCGGCCCGCGTGACGCCGATCACCTGGCGCCGCAGCAGCCACGTGATCGCGCCGATCAGCGCGACGAAGCCGGCCACCATCGTGATCGGCAGCCCGCGATACCACGGCGCGATGCGGTCGCGCGCGATCAGCTCGAGCGAGGCGTCGCCCAGCGTGGACGACATGTCGATGCGGTGCGAGGCGCGGTCGCCGGCATCGGCGCCATCGGCGGTGCTCGCGATCACGTCGTCGAAGCTGTCGACCAGGCGCACGTCGTACTTGCGTGCGAGCCACCACGGCACGTTCTGGCGCAGCATCGCGGTCGGCGAATAGCGGGCGACCAGCGAGCCGCCGCCCGCAACGCCGGCGGCGAGGTGTGCCGACAGGCCGCTGCCGAACGCGCCGTTGCCGTGGCTCACGCTGGGCCCGATCGCCGCCGCCGAGGCGGCCACCGCGCCGGCAAGCTGTGCCGCATCGGGCCGCGAGGACTGCTCGGGCAGGTGCGCCGCGATGCGGTTGGTCGCGTCCAGCCAGGTGA
>DATEFR010000215.1:0-4764 GCA_035280545.1 Burkholderiaceae bacterium
CTCGCACCTGTCGCGCGGCGTCACGGTCGGCACGATGCTGCAGGACGAGGCCTTCCACTTCCTGCGCATCGGCAGCTTCCTCGAGCGTGCCGACAACACCGCGCGGCTGCTCGACGTGAAGTTCCACGCGGTCGAGAGCGAATACCACGGCGGCGCGAACGGCGCGAGCGGCAGCGGCACGAAGGACATCGAGGTCGACTTCTATCACTGGTCGGGCATCCTGCGTTCCGTGTCGGCCTTCGAGGTCTACCGCAAGGCGTACCGCAACGTGATCAAGCCGGAGAAGGTCGCCGAGTTGCTGATCCTGCGGCCCGACATGCCGCGCTCGCTGGCCGCCTGCATGCAGGAGGTGGTCGCGAACCTGCACAAGGTCGCGAACGAGCAGTCGGGCGAGACGCTGCGCCGCGCCGGCCGCCTGCAGGCCGACCTGCAATACGGCCGCATCGACGAGATCCTCGCGACCGGGCTGCATGCGTACCTGACGCAGTTCCTCGAGCGCGTGAACACGCTGGGGGCCGGCATCAGCCGAGACTTCCTGGTGCCCGTCGCAGCCTAGATACCCCACGGCCCGTTCGGGCTGAGGTATCGAAGCCCTGCTGCCAGAGCGCTTCGATACCTCAGCGCGAACGGACCTGAAGACCCACGGAGTCCACGCATGTCCATCCACGTCGCGCTGAACCACGTGACGCACTACCGCTACGACCGGCCGATCCACCTCGGCCCGCAGGTCGTGCGGCTGCGTCCCGCGCCGCATTCGCGCACGCGCATCCTGAGCTATTCGATGCGCGTCGAGCCGGCCGCGCACTTCATCAACTGGCAGCAGGATCCGCAGGCCAACTACCTCGCACGGCTGGTGTTCCCGGACAAGACCACGTCGTTCCGGATCGAGATCGACCTGGTCGCCGAGATGTCGGTGCTGAACCCGTTCGACTTCTTTCTCGAACCGTCGGCCGAGCAGTTCCCGTTCGCCTACGACGCCGACCTCGCGCGCGAGCTCGCGCCGTACCTGATCAAGAGCCCGGAGCTCGCCGATGCGCCGCGCTTCCAAGCCTACGTCGCCGGCATCTCGCGCGAGAAGCGCGCGACCAACGACTTCCTGGTCGCGGTCAACCAGCAGCTGCAGCGCGACATCGGCTACCTGATCCGCATGGAGCCCGGCGTGCAGACGCCGGAGGAGACGCTCGCCAAGGCCAGCGGCTCGTGCCGCGACACCGGCTGGCTGCTGGTGCAACTGCTGCGCCACCTCGGCCTGGCGGCGCGTTTCGTCTCGGGCTACCTGATCCAGCTGAAGCCCGACGTCAAGTCGCTCGACGGCCCGAGCGGCACCGAGGTCGACTTCACCGACCTGCACGCGTGGTGCGAGGTCTACCTGCCCGGCGCCGGCTGGATCGGCCTGGACCCGACCTCGGGCCTGCTCGCCGGCGAAGGCCACATCCCGCTGGCCTGCTCGCCCGAGCCGTCGTCGGCCGCGCCGGTCACCGGCACGCTGGACGAGTGCGAGACGGCGTTCGAGCACACGATGTCGGTCACCCGCATCTGGGAAGCGCCGCGTGTGACCCTGCCGTACACCGACGCGCAGTGGGACGCGATCGACGCGCTGGGCCACCAGGTCGACGACGACCTGAATCGCCACGATGTCCGTCTGACGCAAGGCGGCGAGCCGACCTTCGTCTCGGTCGACGACCGCGAAGGCGCCGAGTGGAACACCGAGGCGATGGGGCCGAACAAGCGCCGCCTCAGCGCCGACCTGATGGACAAGCTGCGCCTCCAATACGGCGCGGGCGGCCTGCTGCACTATGGCCAGGGCAAGTGGTACCCGGGCGAGCAACTGCCGCGCTGGTCGCTGAACCTGTTCTGGCGCAAGGATCGCGAGCCGATCTGGACGCATCCCGAGCTGTTCGCCGACGAGAAGCGCGACGATGGCGTCACCGAGGCCGATGCACGCAGGTTCCTCGCCGGTGTGGCGAAGCGCCTGGGACTCGATCCGCAGTACGTGTTCCCCGCCCACGAGGACACCTGGTACTACCTGTGGCGCGAACGCAAGCTGCCGAGCAACGTCGACCCGTTCGACGCGCGGCTCGCCGACCCGCTGGAGCGCGACCGCATTCGCAAGGTGTTCACGCAAGGGCTGGACAAGGTCGTCGGCCATGTCTTCCCGGTTGCGCGCAACCCGCGCGGCACGTCCCGCTGGCAGACCGGGCCGTGGTTCCTGCGCAGCGAGCGCTGTTATCTGATCCCCGGCGATTCGCCGCTCGGTTATCGCTTGCCGCTGGACTCGCAGCCCTGGGCCGCCGCGACCGACCTGCCGTGGGTCTACCCGCCCGACCAGAGCCAGTCGTTCAAGCCGCTGCCGCCGTACCGGCGCCTGCGTTTTGCCGATCCCGGGCCCGGCGCATGGGGCGAGGCCGCGGCGTCGGCGACCGGCGTGCCGGTCAGCGCCTTCCAGCGGCCGACAGGCGGATTCGCGGAGCGCTCGGGCGCTGCGCTTCATGAGGGCGGCCATGGATACGGCGGCGATGGCGGCACGAACGGCCGCGGCGACGAGGCTGCTAGCGCGGCGCAGCGCGCACCGCAGCGCTTCGAATCGGCCGGCTACATCACGCGCACCGCGATCAGCGCCGAGCCGCGCGGCGGCCGGCTCTACATCTTCATGCCGCCGACCAGCGCGCTGGAGGACTACCTCGAGCTGGTCTGCGCCATCGAGGACACCGCGGTCGAGCTGAAGCTGCCGGTGATCCTCGAAGGCTACGAGCCGCCGAAGGACCCGCGCCTCGCACTGCTGCGCGTGACGCCCGATCCCGGCGTGATCGAGGTCAACATCCATCCGGCGCACAGCTGGGGCGAGCTGGTCGACCAGGCGACGCACCTGTACCAGGCCGCGCACGAGAGCCGCCTGTCGACCGAGAAGTTCATGCTCGATGGCCGCCACACCGGCACCGGCGGCGGCAACCACTTCGTGCTGGGCGGCGCGACCG
Source organism: Burkholderiaceae bacterium (assembly GCA_035280545.1). Taxonomy (GTDB): domain Bacteria; phylum Pseudomonadota; class Gammaproteobacteria; order Burkholderiales; family Burkholderiaceae_C; genus DATCSE01. The sequence continues at coordinate 2,976 of DATEFR010000215.1, forward strand.
TCGCCGATTCGCCGTTCCTGCGCCGGCCCGAGCTGCTCGCGAGCATGATCGCGTACTGGCACAACCACCCGGCGCTGAGCTATCTGTTCTCGGGTCTGTTCGTCGGCCCGACCAGCCAGGCGCCGCGCATCGACGAGGCGCGCAACGACTCGGTCTACGAGATCGAGATCGCGTTCGCCGAGCTCAAGCGCATCACCGCGCAGCAGGGCTTCTGCCCGCCGTGGCTGATCGACCGAACGCTGCGCAACCTGCTGATCGACGTCACCGGCAACACCCACCGCGCCGAGTTCTGCATCGACAAGCTGTACTCGCCCGACGGCCCGACCGGCCGCCTCGGCCTGCTCGAGATGCGTGCGTTCGAGATGCCGCCGCATGCGCGCATGAGCCTGACGCAGCAGCTCTTGATGCGGGCGCTGGTCGCGCGGTTCTGGCGCGAGCCGTACCGCCCCGAGCGGCTGAAGCGCTGGGGCACCGAGCTGCACGATCGCTTCATGCTGCCGCACTTCATCTGGCAGGACCTGGTCGATGTCGTCACCGAGCTGAACGCGGCCGGCTACCCGTTCAAGGCCGACTGGTTCGCGCCGCACCTGAACTTCCGCTTCCCGCGCCTGGGCGATTTCGCCGCGCAGGGTGTGAACGCCGAGCTGCGCCTCGCGCTCGAGCCGTGGCACGTGCTGGGCGAGGAGGGCGCGGTCGGCGGCACGGCGCGCTTCGTCGATTCGTCGGTCGAGCGCGTGCAGGTGCACGTGACCGGGCTGATCGGCGATCGCCACATCCTCACCTGCAACGGCCGGCGCGTGCCGCTGCAGGCGACCGGCAAGGTCGGCGAGTTCGTCGGCGCGGTGCGCTACCGCGCGTGGAATCCGCCGAGCGCGCTGCACCCCAGCATCGAGGTGCAGGCGCCGCTCGTGTTCGACCTGGTCGATACCTGGATGAGCCGTTCGATGGGGGGCTGCCAGTACCATGTTGCGCACCCGGGCGGTCGCAACTACGACACGTTCCCGGTCAACGCCTACGAGGCCGAGGCGCGCCGGCTCGGGCGCTTCTTCCGCACCGGGCACACGCCCGGAAAGATGGCGATCGCGCCGGAGGAGCGCAATCCGAACTTCCCGTTCACGCTCGACTTGCGCAGGGCGTGATGAAACCGAGGTGCTCGTTGGCCCTCACCCTAACCCTCTCCCAGAGGGAGAGGGGACTGAACTCCCTCTCCCTCTGGGAGAGGGCGGGGGTGAGGGCCAACGCATGCCACCATTGACCCTATGAACACCTCCACCCTGTTCGCCTTCCTGTTCGCCAGCATCGTGCTCGCCGTGACGCCCGGCCCCGGCGTGATCTACATCGTCACGCGCACGCTCGCGCAGGGCCGCATCGCCGGCGCGAGCTCGGTTGCCGGCGTCGCGTGCGGGAACATGCTGAACGCGGTCGGCGCGGCGCTGGGGCTGGCGGCGCTGTTCGCGTTGTCGTCGCTTGCGTTCACGGTCGTCAAGTTCGCCGGTGCCGCGTACCTGATCTGGATGGGCGTCAAGATGCTGCGCGCCGGGGCAGGGTCCACCGCCACGTCCGCGGCGGCTTCGCCTGGGGTCGCGCAAGTGCGTGCGAGCCGCGTGTTCCGCGACGGCGTGCTGGTCGCACTGCTGAACCCGAAGACGACGATCTTCTTCGCCGCGTTCCTGCCGCAGTTCATGCAGGCGGATGCGCCGGCGTTGCCGCAGGCGCTGCTGCTCGGCGCGATCTTCGTCGTGGTCGCGGCGAGCAGCGACCTCGTCTACGTGACCCTCGCGAGCTGGCT
>DATEFR010000216.1:0-2827 GCA_035280545.1 Burkholderiaceae bacterium
GACGTTGTTGTTGCCGAACGCGGCGCGCACCAGCTTCTGCACCAGGTAGCCTTCCTCGTTGGTGCAGCGCGACGAGACGATGCCGCCGATCGAATCGCGGCCATGCTTCGCCTGGATGCGCTTGAACTCGCTGGCGGCGTACGAGATCGCTTCGTCCCAGCTGACCTCTTGCCACGGGTCGGTGATCTTCTTGCGGATCATCGGCTTCGTGATGCGGTCCTGGTGGGTCGCATAGCCCCATGCGAAGCGGCCCTTCACGCAGGAGTGGCCGTCGTTGGCCTGGCCGTCCTTCCACGGCACCATGCGCACGACCTCGTTGCCCTTCATCTCGGCCTTGAAGCCGCAGCCGACGCCGCAGTACGCGCAGGTCGTGATCGCGCTGTGCTCGGCCTGGCCCAGCCAGATCACCGATTTCTCCTGCAGCGTCGCGGTCGGGCAGGCCTGCACGCAGGCGCCGCAGCTCACGCATTCGGACTCCATGAACGGCTCGTCCATGCCCGGCGAGACGCGCGACTCGAAGCCGCGGCCCGAGATCGTCAGCGCGAACGTGCCCTGGGTCTCCTCGCAGGCGCGCACGCAGCGGTTGCAGACGATGCACTTGCTGGCGTCGTAGGTGAAGTACGGGTTGGACTCGTCCTTCGCGCTGTCCAGGTGGTGCGCGCCGCCGTACTGGTCGCCGACGCCGTAGCGCACGTTGCGCAGGCCGGTGACGCCGGCCATGTCCTGCAGCTCGCAGTTGCCGTTCGCGCTGCAGGTCAGGCAGTCCAGCGGGTGGTCGGAGATGTACAGCTCCATCACGCCCTTGCGCAGCTCCTGCAGCTTGGGGCTTTGCGTGCGCACCTTCATGCCGGCCTCGGCCGGCGTCGTGCACGAGGCCGGGTAGCCCTTGCGGCCTTCGACCTCGACCAGGCACAGCCGGCACGAGCCGAACGGCTCGAGGCTGTCGGTCGCGCACAGCTTGGGGACCTGGACGCCGGCGTCGATCGCGGCGCGCATCAGCGACGTGCCCTTGGGCACGGTGACCGGCTGGCCGTCGATCTCGAGCGTGACCTCTTGCTCCGATTCGCGGCGCGGCGTGCCGTAGTCGGTCTCGGGGTGGTGATGGTTCAGCATCGTGCGCCTCCTCAAGCGGCTTCGCGGTCCGGCGTCGCGATGCCGAAGTCCTGCGGGTAGTGGTTCAGTGCCGAGAGCACGGGGTAGGGCGTCATGCCGCCCATCGCGCACAGGCTGCCGTGCAGCATCGTGTCGCACAGGTCGCGCAGCAGCGCGACCTGCTGCACCCGGTCGTGTTGCGGGCCGCGGCGCGACGCGGGCGGCGCGACGATGCGGTCTATGACTTCGACGCCGCGGGTCGAGCCTATGCGGCACGGCGTGCACTTGCCGCACGACTCGATCGCGCAGAACTCCATCGCGTAGCGGGCGAGTTTCGCGAGGTCCGCGGTGTCGTCGTGCACGACGATCCCGCCGTGGCCGACGACCGCCCCGACCGCGGCATATGCCTCGTAGTCCAGCGGCAGGTCCCATTGCGACTCGGGCACGTAGGCGCCCAGCGGGCCGCCGACCTGCACGGTCTTGATCGGCCGGCCCGAGGTGCTGCCGCCGCCGTAGTCGACGAGCAGCTCGCGCAAGGTCACGCCGAACGCGAGCTCGACCAGGCCGCCGTGCTTGATGTTGCCGGCGAGCTGGATCGGCAGCGTGCCGCGCGAGCGGCCGACGCCGTAGTCGCGGTAGTACGCGGCGCCGCGCGCGAGGATCAGCGGCACGCTCGCGAAGCTGATCACGTTGTTGATCACGGTCGGCTGCCCGAACAGGCCTTCGAGCGCCGGCAGCGGCGGCTTCGCGCGCACGATGCCGCGCTTGCCCTCCAGGCTCTCGAGCATCGCGGTCTCTTCGCCGCAGACGTACGCGCCGGCGGCCTTGCGCACGTGCAGCGTGAACGCGCGGCCCGAGCCCAGCACGTTGGCGCCCAGATAACCCGCGGCCTCGGCGCGCACCACCGCCTCGCGCATCGTCGCGACCGCGTCCGGGTACTCGGAGCGGATGTAGACGTAGCCCTCGGTCGCGCCGACCGCGAGCGCGGCGATCGTCATGCCTTCGATCAGCATGTACGGGTCGCCCTCCATCGTCATGCGGTCGGAGAAGGTGCCGGAGTCGCCTTCGTCGGCGTTGCAGACCACGTACTTCTGCGCGGCCTTCGCGGCGGCCACGGTCTTCCACTTGATGCCGGTCGGGAACGCCGCGCCGCCGCGGCCGCGCAGGCCGGAGTCGAGCACCTGCTGCACGATGGCCTCGGGCGGCAGCGCCAGCGCGGCGCGCAGGCCGGCATAACCCTCGTGCGCTTCGTAGTCGGCAATCGAGAGCGGGTCGGTCACGCCCATGCGCGCGAAGGTCAGGCGCTGCTGCTTCGCGAGGTATGGGATCTGCTCGGTCGGGCCGTGGCACAGCGGGTGCGCGGCGCCGGTCAACAGACCGGCATCGAGCAGGCCGGGCACGTCCTCGGGCGCGACCGGGCCGTACGCGACGCGGCCTTGCGGCGTCGCGACCTCGACCAGCGTCTCCAGCCAGAACAGCCCGCGCGAACCGTTGCGCACGAGCTTGATCGCGAGGCCGCGGCGTGCGCACTCGTCGCGCAGCGTCGCGGCGACCTCGTCGGCGCCGACCGCGAGGGCGGCGGAGTCGCGCGGAACGTAGACGGTGATCGCATTCATGCGCCGGCCCTCACCCCAGCCCTCTCCCGCAAGCGGGAGAGGGAGTCTCCGCCTGCCCCCTCTCCCGCTTGCGGGAGAGGGTTGGGGTGAGGGTGATCGAGTTGCGCGATCAGCCGATC
>DATEFR010000217.1:0-12991 GCA_035280545.1 Burkholderiaceae bacterium
GGCTTACAGCTCCGCCTTCAGGCGAGTCAGCAGATCGGCATGCACGCCGGCGTTCACTTCCTTGCGCAGGATCTGCTCGGCGCCCTTGACGGCCAACGCGGCGACCTGGTCGCGCAAGGCCTCGCGGACCTTGACCGCTTCCTGTTCGGCCTCGGCCTTCGCGGCGGCGATGATCTTCGCGCCCTCTTCGTTGGCGCGCGACTTCGCTTCCTCGACCAGCGATTGGGCGAGGCGTTCGGCGTCGGCCAGGCGCTGGGTCGCGTCGGTGCGCGCAGCGGCGAGCTGCTCCTCGACACGCTTGTTCGCGTTGACCAGCTCGGATTTCGCCTTGTCGGCGGCGCTCAGACCATCGGCGATCTTCTTGGCGCGCTCGTCGAGCGCCTTCGTGATCGGCGGCCACACGAACGTCATCGTGAACCACGCGAGGATCAGGAAGACGACGATCTGCGCAATCAGCGTTGCGTTCAGACTCACGGCAACACCTTTCTATCTGGGAAAGGGGTGGATCGGCTGGCGGCGGCTTACTTCAGCACGAACGGGTTCGCGAACGCGAACATCATCGCGATACCGACGCCGATGATGAACGCCGCGTCGATCAGACCGGCCAACACGAACATCTTGACTTGCAGCTCGTTCATCAGCTCCGGCTGGCGTGCGGCCGACTCGAGGTACTTGCTGCCCATGATGCCGATGCCGATGCAGGCGCCGATAGCGCCCAGACCCACGATCAGACCAGCGGCGAGGGCGACAAAACCAAGAACGTGTTCCATGTTGGCTCCAGTAGGGAAAGAAGAGTTGTGGTTGTGAAAGGGTGAACGGATGAAGGAGAACTGTCGCCCTGGTCAGTGGGCGTCATGCGCCTGGCCGACGTAGACCAGGGTCAGCATCATGAAGATGAAGGCCTGAAGCGCAACGATCAGGATGTGGAAGATCGCCCATGCCGTTCCGGCGACGATGTGACCGATCCACAGCACGATGCCGCTGGCCGACGCGAGGCCGGCGCCCCCCATCAGCGCGATCAGCATGAAGACCAGCTCGCCCGCGTACATGTTGCCGAACAGCCGCATGCCGTGCGACAAGGTCTTCGCGAAGAACTCGACGATCTGCATCGCGAAGTTCGCAACGCTCATCAGCGCGAAGCCGATCCAGCTCAGCGGGTTGCCCGACAGCTTGACCGAGCCGAACGGCGCCGAGATCAGCTCGTGCCCCCAGCCGCCCAGGCCCTTGATCTTGAGGTTGTAGTACAGGCAGATCAGCAGCACGGCGATCGACATGCCCAGCGTGATCGACAGGTCGGCCGTCGGCACGACGCGCTGGTACGCGTGGTGCGGATCATGCCCGGCAGCGCCGTAGATCGCCTCCCAGATGCGCGGGATGAAATCGACCGGCAGGAAGTCCATCGAGTTCATCAGGAAGATCCAGATGAACACGGTCAGCGCGAGCGGGCCGACGAACTTGCGCGACTGCGCGTTGTGCACGATGGCCTTGGCCTGGTTGTCGACCATCTCGAGCAGGATCTCGACCGCCGCCTGGGTACGCCCCGGCACGCCCGAGGTCACCTTCTTGGCGACGCGCCACAGGAAAAACAGACCGAGGACGCCCAGCAGCACCGACCAGAACACGCTGTCCCAGTTCAGGATCGAGAAGTCCGCAATGTTCGTCTGCTCATGCGAGCGCAGATGGGTCAGGTGGTGACCGATGTATTCACCGGCGGTCGGTCCAGCATGTTCAGCGGCGTGAGCTTCGGCAGCCATGTTTGCGTCGTCGAATCAGACTCGTTGTTCGTCTTTACGACCGGCGACGCCACAGCAGCGCCAGCCAGTTCACCTTCATGCACACGATCATCGTGACCAGCAATGCCGGCCAGCTCAAACCCTGCACCACCCTGGGTGCAGCCACCAGCAAGGCGACCGCCACCCCGATCTTGACCATCTCCCAGAACACGAACCCCGCCACGGCAAGGCCCGCGCTCCCCGAGAGATTGCGTGTCATGCCGCGCGCGAACAGCACGCTCGGCACCACGACGGCAGCCACCCCGTACAGCGCCGACCAGGCGGCGGCTGCACGCTGCGTCACACCCCAGACCACGGCGGCACAGATGAGGCCGGCGAGCGCCTGAAACGCGACGATCCGCCACGGCGACAGCGACGGATCATGAGCCCGCAAGGCCTGCGCCTCTTCGCGCGTCCACTTCTTGAAAGGAGCCTCGTCGGCCCCATCTGGCAAGTCCTGGCTCAGGTCTTGCTCGGCCCCACCACGGACGATGTGTTCGGACATGGTGAGAAAAGTGTTCGCGCGCAGTCGCTGGCAGCAAAGCCTTGGAATTATACGAAGAAACCCGTGCCCTCCCGATCATGCCCGATCGGAGGCGCGGACTTGAGGCTACACGCAAGCGTTCTGCGCTAGGCAATCGCGAAGTTCACCGGCAGCCCCGGCACGTCGACATCGAGCGCGAGCACGCAACCGGCATACGGCTGCTCGATCAGTTCGGCAGTCGGCCGGTTCTCGCGCGCGGTGGTCACATACAAGGTCTTCAGATCGGCGCCGCCGAAGCACGGCATCGTCGCGCAGCGCACCGGCAGCCGCACCTCGCGCAACAGCTCGCCGTCGGGTGACAGACGCAGGATGCGCTGACCTTCGAACATCGCGACCCAGTAGCAGCCTTCGGCATCGACCGCCGCGCCGTCGGGCCGACCGCCGTAGTCGGCCAGCGGCTGGCCCGCGACCTTGGGCGGGAAGGCCGCGAACACGCGCTGCCGACTGAGCTCGCCGAGCAGCGGGTCGAAGTCGAACGCGTAGATCGTGTGCGCTTTCGTGTCGCTCCAATACATCGTGCGCCCGTTCGGGCTCCAGGCCAGGCCGTTCGAAACCGTGATGCCGCCGCACTGGCGCTCGAGCTTGCCGCGTGCATAGCGGTGCAGCGAGGCGAGCGCCGGGTCGCGCGGCTCGTAGATCGTGCCGACCCAGAAACGCCCCTGCGGGTCGCACTTGCCGTCGTTGAAGCGCTCCTTGGTGCCGTCGTACGGCGGCGCGGCGAGGCGCTTGCGTGCGCCGCTGGCCGGATCGAAGCGCCACAAGCCGTCGCGCATCGCCAGCAGCAGCGAGCCGCCGAGCATGGGCGCGGCGCTTGCGACGTCGGTGTCGAAATCCCAGTGCGCCAGCTCGCCGGTGGCCGGATCGAAACGTTGCAGCGTGTGACCGGGGATGTCGCAGTAATACAGCGCCTGCTCGGTCGGATGCCAGAACGGCGACTCGCCGAGCGCGGCCGCCGACGCGATCGCGACGCGAATGTGACTCTCGTCAGCGCGGATCACAGCACCGCGACCTCGAGCGTCATCGCCGCATCGACGCTCTCGCCGGCCCCGACCGTGCGCAGCCCGTGCGCGGCCGGGTCGGCCATGTGGATCGCGTTCGAGACATGGCTGACCGGCTCGACGCAGAAGTAGTCCTTGTCCTGCGGCGTGAACACGACCAGGTACGACAGCGACGAGCTCAGCTGCAGCGAGAACTTCTCGTCGCGTATCCGCGCCGGGCCGCGCCAGCCTTCGAAGCAGTTGTCGAACGCGAGGTGCGAGACGTCGGCATCGATGCCGGGCTGCGCGACCTTGCGCACCGGGAGCTGGGTCGCGTCCGCATCCCAGCGTGATGCGAGCTCGATGTGCAGCCGGCTGCGCGCGCGCTTCGGAAAGTACGGATGCCAGCCGAGGCCGACCGGCTGCGCAATCTCGGCGGTGTTCGTGAACACCATCTGCACGCTGAGCGCGCTGGGCGTCAGCCCGAAGTACTGGCGCGCCTCGAACGCGAACGGCCAGTCGGCATCGCCGCCGTGCCGATAGCGCAGCACGACCTCGTGCGCGCTCGACGATTCGATCTCCCACGCGCGCCGCCAGCCGACGCCGTGCAGCGAATGCGGGTTGTCGTCGCCGAAGTTGGGCTGCGTGGTGTAGTCCTGCCCCTTCCAGCGGAAGCGCCGATAGCCGAGCCGGTTCGAGTACGGCACCAGCGGGTAGCAGCCCGACGGCCGCGAGGCCGCGAGCAGCGCCGGTTCGGTCGAGCGCAGGATGGGGGTGTCGCGATGCCAGAGGCCGGCGATGCACCCGCCGAGGTCGGGGCGCAGCGCGAGGCGCAGCGCACCGGCATGCAATTCGAACGATGGATTCACGGCGTGGCTTTCGAGGTGTGGGGACGGAGCATCGCGGCCGTTCTATTACAGCATCGCTTTCAGATAGTGCGCGCCGGCGATCGGATTGAAGTAGTACGGCGGGATCTCCTCGAAGCCGAGCGCGGCGTACAGCTCGCGTGCGGCCTCCATGTCGTCCAGCGTGTCCAGCAGCATCACCGAATAGCCGGCGCGACGCGCCTCGTCGAGCAGCGCCTGGGCGAGCGCCCGGCCCAGGCCGAAGCGACGGAACGCCGGGCGCACGTACAGCCGCTTCATCTCGCAGGCGTTCGCGTAGTCGGCTTCGGGCAGCGCTCGCATGCCGCCGCAGCCCGCCAGCGAATCGCCGACATACGCGAGCAGCAGCCTGCCCTGCGGCGCCGCGTAGTCGCCGGGGAGCATCGCGAGCTCGTACTCGAAGTTCTGGAAGCGCAGGTCGATCGCCAGACTCTCGGCGTACTCGCGCAGGATCGCGCGCGCCGGCCCGACCAGCTCGGGCGCGTCGCACGCGACCAGGCGTATCTCGGGGGGTGGGTCGCTGTCGGGCATCGGCACCAAATAGACGACGGCCGGTCAGCCCCCGAGGCTGACCAGCCAGCCCACCGCGCCGGCGCACGCCAGCAGCACGATCGCGGCGATCGCGCGGGCCATCGGCCCGTCGGCCGATGCCGGCACCTGCGCGGCGAGCGGCTTGTCGCCATGCCACATCGGCGCGACCAGGTTGCGGCGATGCCGCAGCCAGTAGAACGCGATCGCGGCGATGTGCAGCACGATCAGCGTGATGATCAGCCACTGGCCGTAGTGCTTGTGCCAGCCCGTCGCGAGGCTGCTGGTCGCGCCCGAGACGAACTTGACCAGCGGACCGCTGTTGGCGATCTCGTCGTCGGCGATCAGCCCGGTCGCCACCTGCGCCAGCAGCAGCCCGAGGAAACCGAACACCGAAAACGCACCCAGCGGGTTGTGACCGACGTGATGGTGCTCGTCGTCGCGGCTCGCGCCGCGCAGATAGCGCAACACCGTGCCCGGCGCGTACAGAAAACTCGCGAAGCGCGACCAGCGCCCGCCGACAAAGCCCCACAACAGCCGGAACGCCAGCAGCGTCAGCACCACGTAGCCGAGCCGGAAATGCCAGACCATCGCATTGCCGCCGATCTTCGCGCTGACGATGGAGCCCAGCACGCAGGCCGCGAGCACCCAGTGGAACAGCCGCGTCGGCAGATCCCAGATGCGCACCCGAACCAGCGCCTTGTCATCGCGCTGTTGCGCTCGCGCGGCAACCTCCGCCAGGGGCCCGTCCGCTGTCCGCTCCATCGTCTCGCCGCACTCCGTCGTGGCCGCCGCCGGGCCGATGTCGCAAAGATAACGCAAGCCGCGTGCCCCGCCATGCCGGGCGCGGGCAATCCCGGAGGTTTCGCCAGGCAAGGAATTTTTCGCGGCACCGCTGCGTACACTGATGCGCGCTCGTCGGGAGGGGTTGATCCGGCGCGTGCCCCACGCAAACCAACGGCTAACACCAGGAGATCTCCGAATGAAACGTTTGACCCGGTCGATGTTGCTGGCAGGGGCCGCCCTGCTCGGCACGGCCACCGCGCTGCCCGCGGCGGCCCAGTTCGCCAAGCCCGAAGACGCGATCAAGTACCGCAAGGCCGCCATGACCGTGATGGCCCGGCACTTCGGCATCGTCGCCGGCATGGCCAACGGCAAGATCCCGTTCGACGCCAAGGCGGCGGCCGACAACGCCGAGATCGCGTTCGTGGTGTCCAAGCTGCCGTTCGCCGGCTTTGTCGAGGGCACCGACAAGGGCGAGACCAAGGCCGAGCCGAAGATCTGGTCCGAGATGGACAAGTTCAAAGCCGCGACCTCGAAGATGCAGGACGAGATGACCAAGCTGAACGCCGCCGCGAAGGGTGGCAATCTCGATGCGATCAAGGCGGCAGCCGGCGAGACCGGCAAGAGCTGCAAGGCCTGCCACGACTCATACCGCAAGGAGTAGGCGCAGCCAGCCGAACGGCGGTGACCGCGCGGCGCGGCGCCGCCTCAGGCGCCGTCGCTGGCCAAGACCTGCGCGAACACCGCGCTGTCGACATTGCCGCCGGTCAGCACGATGCCGACCCGGCGGCCACGCCAGCGTTCGCGCTGCTGCCACAGCCCGGCAAGCCCGGCCGCGCCGGCCCCCTCGGCGACGTTGTGGGTCGCCGCAAACAGCCGCCGCATCGCCGCGGCGACCTCGGCATCATCCACCGCGACCACGTCGTCGGCCTCGCGCCGGATGATCTCGAGTGCACGCGGCTCCGGCACGCGGCAGGCCATGCCGTCGGCCAGCCGCGTCGTCGCCGGCGCCTCGATCGCATGGCCGGCGCGGTATGACAGCTGGTACGCGGGCGCCTCGCTCGAGACCACGCCGATGATGCGCGTCGCCACGCCGCAGTAGGCGCGGGCCGCCGCGCACGCGCTCAACCCCGATCCCAGGCCGATCGGCACGAACACCACCTCGGGCATCTGCTCGGCCGGGATCGCGCTGAAGTATTCGATCCAGCCGGTCGCCACACCCCGCACCAGGTCGTCGTGATACGACGGCACGATGTGCAGCCCGCGTTCGGCCGCCAGCCGGTAGCCGTGCTCGCGCGCGGCCTGGAAGTCCTCGCCGTGTTCGATCAGCTCGACGCCCAGCGCGCGCATCGCGGCGTTCTTCTCGACCGAGTTGCCGTGCGGCACGACGATGGTCGCCGGCAACCCGCGGCGCTGCGCCGCATAGCCGACCGACTGGCCGTGGTTGCCGCGGGTCGCGCTGATCACGCCGGTGCAGCCCGGCTCGCGCCGCGACAGGCCGTCGAAGTAGACCAGACCGCCCCGCACCTTGAACGCACCGACCGGCGTGTGGTTCTCGTGCTTGACCCAGACCTGCGCACCGAGCTGCGCATCGAGCAGCGGCCAGCGCTGCTGGGGCGTCGGCGGCAACGCGGCGCGCACGATGCGCATCGCGTCTTCGAGTTCAGTGCGCTCGAACATGTCGCCGTTCCTCGCTCAGAGCTCGAGCTGACCGCGTACGCAGCTCACGCTCGCGCCGCCGACCCAGATCGTCTCGCCGTCGCGCTCGACGTGCACGCGCCCGGCGCGGCCCAGCGCGGTGCCCTGGCTCGCGACATAACGCGACGGGGCCAGCCCGGCGCCTATCAGCCACTGCGCCAGCCCGGCGTTCAGGCTGCCGGTTACCGGATCCTCGTAGCCGCTGACGTCGGGGATGAAGGCGCGCACCTCGAACTGCGCCTCGGCTTCCGCCCCAGTCCACGGCGCGACGACGCCGAGCTCGAGCCCGCGCATCGCGACGAAATCCGGCTTCAGCGCCAGCACTTCGTCGCGCGAACCCAGCATCACCGCGACCCATCCGGGGCCGTTGTCGACCCATTGCGACGCCTTGATCGCGCTCGCCTCGACTCGCAGGCTGCGCACGATCTGCTCGATCACCGCCGGCTCGACCGCGCCGCTGCGACGCAGCGGCGGCGCCGCGAACGCGAGCCGCGCACTGGCCGCATCGCGGCGGATCCGAACCAACCCGACGCCGCACTGCTGCACGACCTCGTCTGCATGCTGCGGCACACCGCCGCGTTCGAGCCAGGCGTGGCAGCTGCCCAGCGTCGGATGGCCGGCGAACGGCAGCTCGCGGGCCGGCGTGAAGATGCGCACGCGGTAGTCGGCGCCCGGGTCGGTGGGGCGCAGCAGGAACGTGGTCTCGCTCAGGTTGGTCCAGCGCGCGAACGCCTGCATCTGCGCATCGCTCAGGTCGTCGGCCGCGTGCACGACCGCCAGCGGGTTGCCGCGCAGCGCGACGTCGGTGAACACATCAAGCTGGGTGTAGGGATACGACATGGGTCGCCTCATCGGAGCATCGACACGATGGGGTGCCTACGGCACCAACGCCGGCGCCGCGGCGGCGCTCGCGGGCATCACCTGCTTCAGCGCCTGCGCGAGCAGCGCGACGCCGCGTTCGATCTGCGCCGGCGGCACGGTCACGAACGACAGCCGCAAGGTGTTCGTGCGCACCTGGTCGGCAAAGAACGCGGCGCCCGGCACGTAGGCCACCCCGAGCTCGACCGCGTGCGGCAGCAGCGCGGTCGCGTCGACGCCTTCGGGCAGCTCGATCCAGAAGAACATGCCGCCGACCGGCACGCGCCAGCGGCAGCCCGGCGGCATGTGCGCCTCGAGCGCGCTGCGCATCGCATCGCGGTGCGACTTGTAGCGCGCCCGGATCGTCGGGACATGATGGTCCAGGAAGCCGTCGCGGATCACCTCGTGCACGACGCGCTGGTTGAAGCCGGGCGTGTGCAGATCGGCCGCCTGCTTGGCCTGCAGCAGCTTCGGCCCCATCGCCTTGGGCGCGATCACGTAACCCAGGCGCAGACCCGGCGCCAGCACCTTCGAGAACGAGCCCAGGTAGATCGTGCCCTCGGGCCAGCGCGACGCGAGCGGGCGCGGCGGCGGCGCGTCGAACCAGAGGTCGCCGTACGGGTTGTCCTCGACGATCGGCAGCGCGAGCGATCGCGCGGCGTCGGCCAGTGCCGCGCGGCGCGCTTCCCCGATGCAGCGGCCGCTCGGGTTCTGGAAGTTCGGCAGCAGGTACAGGAAACGCGCACCGCGTGCCGCGGCGAGCGCGTCGGGCAGCGGGCCTTCGTCGTCGCAGGCGATGCCGAGCACCTCGGGCTCGTACGGCGCGAACGCCTGCAGCGCGCCGAGATACGTCGGCGATTCGACCGCGACCGTGCTGCCGGCATCGAGCAGCACTTTGGCGACCAGATCCAGGCCTTGCTGCGAGCCGGTCGTGATCAGCACCTGCGATGCGTCGACCGTCATGCCTTGCGCCGCCATCTGCGCCGCGACCCATTCGCGCAGCGGCGCATAACCTTCGCTGGCCGCGTACTGGAGCGCTTCGCGGCCCGTCTCGCGCAGCACCTTGTCGGTGGCCGCGCGCATCGCCTCGAGCGGGAAGGTGTCGGGCGACGGCAGGCCGCCGGCCATCGACAGCACGCCGGGGCGCTCGGTGAGCTTCAGGATCTCGCGAATGACCGACGGGTTCATGCGCGCAGCGCGGCGCGCGAGGCGCCACGGGGAGTTGTCGTTCGGAGCAGCGGCAGCGTCGGTCATCACGAAGTCCTTGCGGGGGAAGAAGCGGGAAGAGAGGAGGTCGACGAAGAGGTTGACCCAGAAGTCGACGAAGGGGCCGATGAAGCACTCGGCGCACCGGCCGGCATCTTCTTGCCGACGAACACGATCGCGATCACCGCCAGCGAGAACAGCACGGTGGTGGCCTCCAGCCGTTCGCCCAGCACCGGCACCGCGAACAGCAGCGCGAGGAACGGCTGCACGAGCTGCACCTGGCTGACCCGCACGGTGCCGCCCAGCGCCAGCCCGCGGTACCACGCGAAGAAGCCCAGCCACATCGAAAACAGCGTCACGTAAGCGAAGCCGCCCCAGGCGCTCAGGCGCACCGGCTGTGCGGGCCAGGTCGCGAGCATGCCCGGCACGGTCAGCGGCAGGCTGATCACGAGCACCCAGCAGATCACCTGCTCGGCCGGCAGCCGGGACGACACGCGCGCGCCGGCCACATAGCCGATCGCGGTGCTCAGCACCGCCAGCAGCAGCAACCCGTCGGCAGCCGACAGCCGTCCGCTGCCCTGGTGCGCCGCGAATGCCAGCACCAGCGCACAGCCCAGCAGCGCACACGCCCAGAAGCCCCGCGACGGGCGCTGGCGCAGGTACAGCGCGGCGACCACGGCGGTCGCGAGGGGCATCAGTCCGGTGACGACGGCCGCATGCATCGCATCGACCTCGCGCAGCGCCAGCGACAGGAACAGCGGGAAACCGACGACCGTGCCGAGCGCGGACACGGCCAGCGCCGGCACGTCGCTGCGCCGCAGCCGCGGCGCACCGGTCAGCCACAGATAGCCGATGCTGAGCAGCCCCGCGAACGCAGCGCGTCCCGCGGTGACGAATGCGGGCGGCAGCTGCGGGTCTGCCGCGGAGCCGACCGCGAGCCGGGTCATCGGCAGCGTCATCGCGAAGATCACGACGCCGAGCAGGCCGAGCCAGAGGCCACGGGCCTCTTGGGCCGTGTCGTGCGCGCCGGCCTTCATGCGATCGCCATCCACAGCGCCGTGGCGGCGAGCAGCGCCGCCATCGTGCGGTTGAACCCGACCAGCCGGTTGCCGCTCGCCAGCCAGCGGCGCAGCAGGGCTCCGACCAACGCGTAGGTCAGGTTGCTCGCCAGCGCGAACAGCGCCATCACGGCGCAGACGATCGCGAGCCGCTGCAGCGGATTCGGCGCCGGTTGCCCGGCGGCCGACGTGACCCAGCCGGCAGCGAGCGCCAGCGCCAGCATCCACGCCTTGATGTTGACGAACTGCATGCCCACCCCCTGCCAGAACGTCACGTTGACGGCTCGCGAGCCATCGGCTTGCATCAACGTGCGCGCACCGGCCAGCCGCCAGGCCATCCACAGCAGGTAGGCGACGCCCAGCGCCCGCAGCAGCAGCGTCAACGCAGGCACCGCGAGCACCAGCGCACCCAGGCCGAGGCCGCAGGCCAGCATCATCACGGTCCAGCCGGTGGGCACCGCGACGATGAAGTGCAGCGTGCGGCGCAACCCGTGGTTCGCGCCGAGCACGGTCGCCATCGTCGTGTTGGGCCCCGGCGTGAAGCTCATCAGCGTGGCGAAGACGAGCAGTGCAGCGAGTTCCTGGGCAGACATTCGATGCAGTCTAGGGGTTGAGACCAGCACAGAACCAGTACACTTTGGCGGACAACGCAAGAAACTGTATTGGTCCGCAAGCCCATACATCCGACCGCCTACGCCCGATCCACGGCCCGCCTCCCTCGACCTCCCATGCCGGACGACATCGCCGCCACCGCCCCGAGCGCCGAGCTCAGCCGCCAAGCCGATGCGACGCTGACCGACCAGCTCGCGGCGCGATATGCCGATCGCATCCGCCAGCGCCTGCTGGCGCCCGGCACGCGATTGCCATCGGTGCGCGAATGCGCGCGCCGGCACGCGGTCAGCGCGCACACGGTGGTCGCGGCCTACGACCGCCTGCTCGCCCAGGGGCTGGTCGAGGCGCGACGGCAGCGCGGGTTTTTCGTCCGCGATTTCGTGCGCGACGTCAACGCCGCCGGGCGTCGTCCGACGCCGCCGGGCCGCGCCGAGCGTGACGACGACCGCGCGCCTAGATTGCCGCTGCCGATCAGCGCGACCTCGCTGATCCGCGGCATGTTCCAGCCGCCCGGCGGACGCGCGATGCCGGGCCTGGGCACCCTGCCGGCCGATTGGCTCGACTCGCCGCTGCTCGCGGCCGCGCTGCGCAAGGTCACGAGCGGCGATCAGCTCGCCGCGATGGCGTTGCAGTACGGCGAGCCGGCCGGCGATGCGCGGCTGCGGCGCGCGCTCGCGAACCGCCTCGCCGACCACGGCGTGCGGGCGACGCCGCAGCAGATCGTCACGACGATAGGCGCGACCCACGCGCTCGACGTCGTGGCCCGCACGCTGCTGCATGCCGGCGACACGGTGCTGGTCGACGAGCCCGGCTGGTCGGTCGAGTACGCGCGGCTCGCCGCGTTGGGCATGCGCGTGCTGCCGGTGCCGCGCGGCGAGGACGGCCCCGACATCGCCGCGATGCAGCGCCTGATCGAAGCCCAGCCGCCGCGCGAGCGGCCGCGCCTGTACATCACGGTCTCGGTGCTGCACAACCCGACCGGCGCATCGCTGTCGCTGCAGGCGGCGCACCGCGTGCTGCAGCTCGCGCAGAGCCACGACCTGCATGTCGTCGAGGACGACACCTATGCACATCTTGCGCCGGCGCACCTGCCGCGCATCGCAGCGCTCGATGCGCTGGAGCGCACGATCTACGTCTCGGGCTTCTCGAAGATCCTGGTGCCGAACTGGCGCGTCGGCTTTCTTGCGGCGCCGCCGGCGCTGATCGACCGCCTGATCGACACGAAGCTGCTGTCGACGCTGACCACGCCGGCACTGACCGAGCAGGCGCTCGCGCACTGCCTCGAGCAAGGCCTGCTGCGGCGCCACACCGAACGTGTGCAGCAGCGGCTCGAGGCGGCGCGCAGCCGCACGGTCAAGCTCGCCGAGAGCCACGGCTGCCGCTTCGCCGCGCCGCCGCGCGGGCTGTTCGGTTGGGTCGACGTCGGCGTCGACACCGAACGGCTCGCGCAGGTGCTGCTCGACGACGACTGGCTGATCGCGCCGGGTGCGCTGTTCCATGCGACGCACCGGCCGAGCACGCTGATGCGGGTCAACTTCGCGACCTCGCAGGACGCACGGTTCTGGCGGGCGCTGGCGCGAGCCCGCGTCGCGCTTTGAACCCTCTGCATGCGGTTGCATAGGTGATTCCGTAGGGTCTTTTCGCTTCGCGGAAAGCCTCTACACAACGCGGCGTTTTCCTACAGTAAGCAGCCGTGAGTGCTGTGAGAATAGGCGCGCAATGCGTGGCGAACTGTTCGATTCGACCATCCCCTTCGGCGAGCCGGAGCTGTTGCGCGCGAGCGCGTACAAGCGCTACCTCGAGGAATTCGAAGCCGAAACGACGACCAGCGGGATGAGCACGCGGCTCGCGCAGCTCAGCCCGTCGCTGCGCGCCGATCTGCAGCGCTTCGAGCACGACGGGCTGGGCAGCGAAGCGGTCGAGGTGGTCGCGGCGTGCGTGCGCCACGCGAAGCGCGTGACCATCCATCTGCAATGCGGCGAGCGGGTCGTTCCGCTGACCGTGTTCCCGCAGCAGGGCCTGGTGCACTGCCCCATGGACATCAACGAGCTGATCGACCGGCATCTGCCCG
>DATEFR010000218.1:0-8024 GCA_035280545.1 Burkholderiaceae bacterium
GCCATCGTCGACGATGATGATCGCGCCGCGCGCGACCTCGCTGCCGGTGCCGGCGGTCGTCGGCACCGCGATCAGCGGCGCGACACGCTCGCTGATCTTCGGGCTGCCGCCTTCGATCGTGGCGTAGGTCTTCAGCGCGCCGTCGTGTGTCGCCGCGATCGCGACGCCTTTTGCAAGATCGATGCTGGAGCCGCCGCCGACCGCGATCAATCCATCGCACCGCTGTTCGGCAAAGAGCTTCGCGGCCGCGCGCACCGCAGCTTCGGTCGGGTTCGACGGCGTCTGGTCGAACACTGCGTGCGGTATCGCGGCGAGCGCGGCCACGGCCTTGTCGAGCACGCCGGCGGCACGCACGCCGGCATCGGTGACGACCAATGGGCGGCGAATGCCTATGCGTTCGCATTCCTGCGGCAGCAGCCTGACCGCGCCGAAGTCGAGCTGGATCTGCGTGACGTAGTAGATGAAGGCCATGGTGCATCCTCGATGTCGTGCCCGACAGGGGCGGTCTGGCACACTCGAGCGACATTCTCGCGCCGATGAACGATCCCCTGAACCCACCGCCCGTCCACCTGCTGACGCACCGCATGGCGAGCCTGCTGGACAAGATCGGCCGCGCGAACCGGCCGGCCTTTCACACGCAAAGCGTCGCCGAGGCGCGAACCTCGTACACCGCCGCCGCCGAGGTGCTCGAGCCGCCGCGTGCGCCGCTGGCGCGGGTCGAAGACCTGCATATTCCGGCCGGCGACGGCACGCCGCTCACCGCGCGCCTCTATGCGCCGTCGAGCTATGGACACGAGCGCCTGCCGACGCTGCTGTACACGCACGGCGGCGGCTTCACGATAGGCAACCTGGAGACGCACGACAGCCTGATGCGCCAGATCGCGCTGCGCAGCGGCGCGGCCGTGCTCGCGCTGGACTATCGGCTCGCGCCGGAGCATCGTTTTCCCGCTGCGGTGGACGACACCTGGGCCGCACTGCGCTGGCTCGCGCAGCACGCCAAGACGCTGGGCCTCGACGGCACACGCCTCGCGGTGGGCGGCGACAGCGCCGGCGGCACGCTGGCCTCGGTGGCCGCGATCCACGCGCGCGACATCGGCCTGCCGTTGCGCCTGCAGGTGCTGATCACGCCGGGGACGACCGCGCATGCCGACACGCCGTCGCATCGCGCCTACGCGCACGGCTTCCTGCTCGACGCCGAAACGATCGCGTGGTTCTTCGACCAGTACATCGCGCACGAGCAGCGACGCGACTGGCGCTTCGCACCGCTCGAGGCGAACGATCTCGACGGCGTCGCGCCGGCCTGCGTGGTGCTGGCCGAATGCGATCCGCTGGTCGACGAGGGCGTGGCCTATGCCGACAAGTTGCGCGCGGCCGGCGTCGAGGTCGAGCTCGAGCTGGTGCGCGGCATGACGCACGACTTCATCAAGATGGGCCGCGTGCTGCCCGAGGCCGGCGCTGCGCAGGCGCTGGTCGGCGCGGCCTTGCGCAAGGCCTTCGAGACGGAGACATACGCCTCATGACTGCCACCCGTCAGGACTTTCGCTTCTTCGACCGCCTGCGCGTGCGCTGGGCCGAGATCGACGCGCAGAAGATCGTCTTCAACGGCCACTACCTGATGTACTTCGACACCGCGCTGGCCAGCTACTGGCGCGCGCTCGCGTTGCCATATGCCGAGACGATGGAGTCCCTGGGGGGCGACCTGTATGTGCGCAAGGCGACGCTCGAGTATTTGTCGTCGGCGCGCTATGACGACGTGCTCGATGTCGGCATGCGCTGCGCCCGCGTCGGCAATTCGTCGATCCTGTTCGACGGCGCGGTGTTCCGGCAGGACGAGCTGCTCGTGAGCTGCGAGCTCGTCTACGTGTTCGCCGACCCGCATGCGCAGACCTCGAAGCCGGTGCCCGGCTCGCTGCGCGCGGTGCTGCAGGGTTTCGAGGCCGGCGAGGCCATGCTCGAGCTGCGCAGCGGCGGCTGGGACGAACTGGGCGCCGCGGCGCGCACGGTGCGGGAGGAGGTCTTCATCGCCGAGCAGAAGATTCCGCTCGAGCTCGAATGGGACGATGCCGACCGCGATGCAGTCCACGTGGTCGGATTCAACCGCTTCGGCATGCCGCTGGCGACCGGACGGCTGCTGCTGCCGCCGCAGCCGCAGCAGCCGGCGCGCATCGGCCGTGTCGCGGTCAGCCGCGTGCTGCGAAACGGCGGCGTCGGCCGGCAGGTGCTGGATGCGCTGATCGCCGCGGCGCGTTCACGCGGCGTGCGCGAGCTGACGCTGCATGCCCAGACGAGCGCGCAGAGCTTCTACCAGCGCGCCGGCTTCGCGCCGCACGGGGAGGTGTTCAGCGAGGCGGGGATCGCCCACATCGAGATGCGGCGCGAGGCTTGAATGAAGTGCCGGATCAACTCGCCAGCTCGAGCGGCCGCGGCTGTCTTCCTGGCCCGGGTCGCAGCAGCGTGCGCACGCGCGTACGCTTGACCGGGGCCTCGCTGGTCGGCACGACCACGTCGACCACCGATTCCGAGACCGCAGCCTGCGGCTCGACCGGTGCCGCGCCGTCGGTCCGATAACGCGGCGGCCAGTTGCGCAGCGTCGAGCGCCGCAGCAGTGCGACGTCGCCCGTGCTGCTGAAGCTGCGCTCGAACACATGCGTGGTCGGATGCCGGCCGGCGCGCTCGGTGATGATCAGCGTCGAACAACGTGTGCCGTAGGCATGTTCGCGGTCCCGCACGAACGCGGCCGACAGCGAGCGTTCCCACTCGTACGGCACGCCGGTTTCGGGCAGTGCCGAATCGGGCGCGAGCTCGCGGTCGGCCAGCGCGGCGAACAGCCGGGCGGCCAGCGCGTCGACACTCTGTGCCGTCGCGAGGCTTGTGCGCAGCCGCGCCTTCAGCGTTTCCACCTTGGGCCACGGCGCGTCCAGCCCGCCGTTGGACAGGCCGTACACGCCGCGCTGCAGCCGGCGCGGATTCGGCTCGGTGCTGGAGGCCCAGAAGCATTCGCCTTGCGTGAAGTCGGCCGCGACCAGATTGAAGCCGTTGTGACCGGACAGCGCGGTGCGCATCCAGAAGCGGTCGGTCGCTTCACGTCCGGAGAGCCATGCCGGCACGATTGCGCCGCGCGACGGCGCATCCGGGTCGTGGCGGCGCGGGTCGCGCACATTGGTCAGGAAGGCGAAGCGGCCTTGTTGCGTCAGGCCCATCCAGGTGCCGCCGGACTCGAGATCGCGACCGCCGAGGATGGCCGGGCCGCCGCGGTCCGGCGTCCACCAGGCGAGCCGGTTCGTCGGCCGGCTGTAGAACTCGTCGCGGTTCGCCGCCACCACCAGCGGAAAGCGCTTGTCGTGGTCGATCGCGAGCGCTACCAGGCACATGGGCAGGCCTCGGCGCGGGAACTGACTTGCTGGGGCATGGCGGCGGCACCGGTATCGCGGCCCGCGCGGTGCGCACGGGCGATCGGCTGCATCGTAGAGGAACCGCCTGGACGCCGCGCGTTGCGCTGCGGGCGGCGTGCAGGCATGCCGTGAACTGTTTGGTGAATTGTTGACGATTGTTGCCTGGCCTGGGCAGGCCCGTCGTTTTGCGGGCCTGGCGGTCCGGCCTCAGGGCACTTCGACGGTATCGCGCGGCACCGGGTAGGGCAGATCGCGCAACGTCAGTGTCGGGCCGTCTGCGCTGTTCAGGCGCAGCGCTGCGGCGCCCGGCGCGGCATCGACTGCGGCGAGCTTCACTTCGGCCAGCACGCTCGAGCCGCTGCCATCCGGATGCGGCGCGGCATTGGCGACCAACCCGGCCGGCTGCGCCGCGTCGCGTGGGTCGAACAACTCGGCGCCCGGCTGCGCGACGGCCGCGCAGTCGAAGAGGAACATGCGCCGCTTGATCGTGCCCCGGTACTGGCTGCGCGCGACGATCTCCTGACCCGGGTAGCAGCCCTTCTTGAAGTCGACGCCGCCGACGATCTCGTAGTTCAGCATCTGCGGCACGAACTTGTCGACGGTGGCGGTTTCGATCAGCGCGATGCCGGCGTGCAGGTCCAGCCAGCGCCAGGTATCGAGCGGCAGCGGCGGCAATCCGGCCGCCGCAGCGCCGGCAGGTCCGATCACCACGCAGCGCGGCAGGCCGTCGGCATCCGGCAGCCGCAGCGTGCGGCCCAGCGCCGTCTCGGCCACCTGCCACGAGGCCGCAGGGGCCGGGGCGACCGCCGCACCGACGACGCCCAGCAGCGGCAGTTCGGCGCTGGCGTCGTCGAGCTTGCACTTCGCGCGCAGCACGAACATCGAGAGCCGCTTCAGCGTCGCCGCCAGCAAATCCGCCGCGGCGATCAGCAGCACCTCGTCGGCCGCCGGCCGCAGCATCCAGAAGCTGGCCTGCAGGCGGCCCTTGGCCGAGCAGAAGCCGGCGAGCCGCGCCTGCGTCGGGGCCAGGGTCGACACGTCGTTGGTGAGCTGGCTTTGCAGGAAGCTCGCGGCGTCGGCGCCGCGCGCACGGATGACGCCGAGATGGCGCAGCTCGGTCGCGCCTTGATACAAGAGAGGGCTGGGCATGGCCCATTATCATCAGCGCCCATGGTTCCTGTGGCCCTGGGGTTTCGGCGCGCATGTCAGGACCGCGCGCCGAGGTGTGGATGAAGTCGTTGGCAAAGTGGTTGACCCGCGTCCTGGTGCTGGCGCTGCTGGCCGGCATCGCCGCGATGGGATGGGCGGTCTGGTGGTTGAACCAGCCGCTGGCATTGAATGCGGACCCGGTCGAGCTCTCGATCGAGCCCGGCACGCCGCCGCGCGAGATCGCGCAGGCCTGGGTGCAGGCGGGTGTCGACACCTCGCCGCTGCTGCTGTACGAGTGGTTCCGCTGGTCGGGCCAGGCCCGCAAGATCCGCGCGGGCAGCTACGAAATCGCGCGCGGCACGACACCGGTGGACTTGCTGAACAAGATGGTCCGCGGCGACGAGACGCTGGCCGTCGCGCGTCTGATCGAAGGCTGGACCTTCCGCCAGTTCCGCGCCGAGCTCGCGAAAGCCGATTCGCTGAAGCCCACCACCGCCGCGCTGAGCGACGAGCAGGTGATGGCGGCGCTCGGCGCGCCCGGCGTTTCGCCGGAAGGGCGCTTCTATCCGGACACCTATGCCTACAGCAAGGGCGCCAGCGACCTCGCGGTGCTGAAGCGCGCGTTCCGCGCGATGCAGAAACGGCTGGACGCTGCCTGGGCGGAGCGTGCGCCCGACACGCCGCTGAAGAGTGCCGACGAGGCGCTCATACTCGCCTCCATCGTCGAGAAGGAAACAGGCGTGGCCGCGGACCGGGGGCGCGTCGCGGGTGTGTTCGTCAACCGGCTGCGCACCGGCATGCCGCTGCAGACCGACCCGAGCGTGATCTACGGCCTGGGCACCGCGTTCGACGGCAACCTGCGCAAGCGCGACCTGCTCGCCGACACGCCGTACAACACCTACACGCGCGCCGGATTGCCGCCGACGCCAATTGCGATGCCGGGCCGCGCGGCGCTGCTCGCGGCGGTACGGCCGGATTCGACCAAAGCGCTGTATTTCGTCTCGCGCGGCGACGGCAGCAGCGAGTTCAGCGACACGCTGGCCGATCACAACCGAGCCGTGAACCAGTACCAGCGCGCGCCGCAGGCCTCGCAGGCGGCGCGCGGCAAGTAACACACCCACGTCCGACCAACGGCCGCGGCGCAGGCCCCGGCGGTGGTTATCCTTGTCTTTCCATGACCGCACGTTTCATCACGTTCGAAGGCATCGACGGTGCCGGCAAGTCCACCCACATCGCCACGGTGGCCGAGCGGCTGCGTGGCCGCGGCGCGAACGTCGTCTGCACCCGCGAGCCGGGCGGCACGCCGCTGGCCGAGCGGCTGCGCGAGCTGGTGCTGCACGAGACCATGGACACGCTGACCGAGTGCCTGCTCGTGTTCGCGGCACGCCGCGACCATCTGCGCCAGGTGATCGAGCCGGCGCTGGCGCGCGGCGACACGGTGCTGTGCGATCGCTACACCGATGCGACCTTCGCCTACCAGGGGGGCGGCGGGGGCGCCGACCTGCAGCAGCTCGCGACGCTCGAAGGCTGGGTGCAGGCTAGCCGCCAGCCCGATCTGACCTTCCTGTTCGACCTGCCGCCCGCGCTGGCCGCACAGCGCCGTGCGCAGGCCCGCGCGGCCGACCGCTTCGAGCAGCAGGATCTCGAGTATTTCGAGCGCGTGCGCGCCGGTTATGCAGCACGTATGGCCGCGATGCCGCAACGCTTCGCGTGCATAGACGCGTCGCTAGAGCGCTCGGCCGTCGCGCGCCAGATCGACGCAGCCCTGGAGGCGCGCGGATGGTAGGCGCGGACGGCGCGATCGCATTGCCCTGGCTCGCCGAGCCGCTGCAGCGCGCGTTGCGCGAGCAGCGCTCGCATGCGCTGCTGGTGCACGGGCCGGGTGGCGTCGGGCAGTTCGAGCTGGCGCTGGGCCTGGCGCAGGGTTGGCTGTGCGAAGTCGATGCCGGTGCCGCCGGCGACGCACGCCGACCGTGCGGCCGCTGCGCTGCGTGCCACCTCGTTCGCGCTCGATCGCATCCCGACCTGCTCGTGCTCGTGCCCGAAGCCTTGCGCGCCGCGCTCGGCTGGGAGCCGGACGGCGAGGGCGAGGAGGGCGGCGACAAGGCCTCCAAAGCCAAGCCCAGCAAGGAGATCAAAGTCGAGGCGGTGCGCGCTGCGGTCGCGTTCGCGCAGACCACCTCGGCGCGTGGTCGCGGCAAGGTCGTCGTGCTGCATCCTGCCGAGCGCATGAACGGGATCTCGGCCAACACCTTGCTGAAGACGCTGGAGGAGCCGCCCGGCGATGCGCGCTTCGTGCTCAGCAGCGCCGCGCCCGATGCGCTGCTGCCGACGATACGCAGCCGCTGCCAGGCCGTGACGCTGGCCTTGCCCGAGACGGCAGTCGCAACCGAATGGTTGCGCACCCAAGGCGTGGCCGATCCAGCCTTGCTGCTCGCCGCGGCCGGTGGCCAGCCGCAGGACGCGCTGGCCTGGAGCCGCGACGGCCTGACGGACGCGGCGTCGTGGGCACAGTTGCCGGGGCTGGTCGCCCGCGGTGCCGTCGGTGCGTTGAGCGGCTGGCCGCTGCCGCTGCTGATCGAATCGCTGCAGAAGCTCTGCCACGATGCGCTGTGCGTGGCCGCCGGTGCCGCGCCGCGCTACTTCCCGGCCGACGCGATCGCCCGACTCCGGCTGCCGCCCGATGCCGCCGTCGCATTGCATGCCTGGCAGCGCGAGTTGCAGCGCACCGCGCGCCATGCCGAGCACCCGTGGAATGCGACGCTGCTGGCCGAGTCGCTGATCGAGCAGGGCCGCGCCGCGCTGGCAGCGCCCGCGCGCGACGCTGCCAGGCCGTGAGCGGGCGAGTAGATCCGGCATTCGATTCGGTAAACTGGCGCGCATGAGCGAACCCACAGGACGCAGCCTGCCGCCGGTCGGCACGCCACCCGCAGCCGCGGCCCGGCCGAGCGTGATCCAGCTGGTGTTCCGCGAAAAGAGCGCGCTGTACGCGGCCTACATGCCGGTGTTCTCCGACGGCGGCCTGTTCGTGCCGACGACGCGCGAATACAAGCTCGGCGAGGACATCTACCTGCTGCTGTCGCTGCCTGACGATCCGCAGCGCTATCCCGTGGCCGGCAAGGTCGGCTGGATCACGCCGGCCAACGCGTCGGGCGGACGCACGCAGGGTGTCGGCGTGCGGTTCCCGACCGACGACAAGACCCGCGCGCTGCGCCTGAAGATCGAAGAGGTGCTCGGCACGTCGATCTCATCGGCCAAGCCCACGCAGACGATCTGATCCGGTTGCTGCCGCAGTTCCCGTTGTCGTGTTCGCGGCGCATGGGCCGGCGGACGCACGATCACATCACCGATGTACGTCGACTCCCACTGCCACCTGAGTTTTCCCGAGCTGAGCGCGCGGATCGATGAGATTCGCCGCGAGATGGCCGCCGCGCAGGTCGACCGCGCGCTGTGCATCTGCACGACGCTCGAGGAATTCGACGC
>DATEFR010000219.1:0-2944 GCA_035280545.1 Burkholderiaceae bacterium
TTCGCGCACGACCTGCGCGAGATGATCGTGGACGCCTCGGCGTCGAGCTGACCTCGACCGAAAAGCGGCAAGACGATGGCCTTCGGTCGCCTCGAACGCGTCAACCGGCCGGCGCCGATGAGCGACATCAACATGACGCCGTTGATCGACGTGATGCTGGTGCTGCTGGTGATCTTCATGATCACCGCGCCGCTGATGACCTCGAGCCTGAAGCTGGATCTGCCGAAGGCCGGCGGCGCCCAGCCGAACGACGCGCCGCAGTTCATCAGCGTCGCGATCGACCCGCGAGGCCAGCTTTATTTCGGTGACGAGGCGCTGGACGCCGCGGCGTTCACGCAGCGCATCACCGAGACCGCACGCAGCAACCCGCGCACCGAAGTTCAGCTGCGCGCCGACACGGCGGTGCCGTACGGGCGCGTCGCCGAACTGATCGCCATCGTGCAGAAGGCGGGGCTGAACCGGATCGGCTTCGTCACCGCGCCGGGCGAACCGACCGCCGCCGACAAACGCTGAGCGGCGACCCGAGCGGGCACCCGCTCATCAAAGCTTCGGCTTGCCTGCGCCGGTCGCCTGCATCTGCTGCAGCGCCCGTTGCGAGTCCTCGGTCTGCTTGGCCTTTTCTTCGGCCGTCATCGGCGTCTTCTCGCGGATCGGGATGTTCGATCCGGTGCGGTAGATCAGCTCCGTCGGCTGTGCGGTTTGCTTGGTATCGGCGCCTTCGGTGCTCGCGCACCCGGAAGCGGTCAGCAGGACGGTCGTCAGCGCCACGGCGGCGGCCAGTCGAGAAGTCATCGAGTTCAGCCCTGTGTAAAGAAAGGAAAGCGGATGCTACTCGAGCCTCCCTGCAGGCGGCATCCCTCAGTCGACGGCTTCCACGCCGGTGATCAGCGCCGCGAACCGCTCGACGCCGATGTTGCCGCCTGACAGCGTGACGCCGACCCGCTGGCCGCGGAACCGTTCGCGGTGGTGCATCAACGCCGCGAGTGCGCAGGCACCTGATGGCTCGAGCACGACCTTCAAGCGCTCGAAGACAAAACGCATGGCCTCGACGACCACCGGGTCCGGCACCGCGAGCACATCGCGGACCAGAGCGCGGATCACCTCGAACGGCTGGACGCCGACCGACTGCGTCTGCTGGCCGTCGCAGATCGTGCGCGGCACGTCGATCGAGACGATCTCGCCGCGGCGCAGCGACTGCTGCAGGTCGTTGCCGCGTTCCGGCTCTGCGCCATACACCTCGATGCCCGGCAGCAGGTGTCGGGCCGCGACCGCGCAGCCCGACAGCAGCCCGCCCCCGCCGGCGCAGACGATCAGCGCATCGAGTCGACCGACGTCCTCGATCAGCTCCAGCGCGGTCGTGCCCTGCCCGGCCATCACCGGCAGATGGTCGAACGGCGGAATCAGCGTGGCGCCGAGCTCCTCGACCAGCTGCTGCGCGATGGCCGCGCGGTCCTGCCGGTAGCGGTCGTACAGCACGACCTCGGCACCGTAGCCGCGGGTTGCCGCGAGCTTCAGCGCCGAGACGTCGTGCGGCATCACGAGGGTGGCGCGGCAACCATGCAGCCGCGCCGCGAGCGCGACCGCCTGCGCATGGTTGCCCGACGAAAACGCGACCACGCCGCGCGCCCGTTCCGCGTCGCTCAGCACGTTGATCGCGTTGTAGCCACCGCGAAACTTGAACGCGCCCATGCGCTGCAGGTTCTCGGCCTTCAGGAAGACCTGCATGTCGAGCATCTCGTCCAGCGTGTGCGAGGTCAGGACCGGCGTGCGATGCGCAACGCCGTGCAGGCGGCCCGCAGCGGCTTGGATGTCGGCGAAAGAGAGCATCGTGATGACTCCGTGGGAATTCAGGCCGCAGGGAGCGAGCGATGCGGCGTCGGCCGCGAGGATGCGTCGGCATGCGGGTGCAACGTCCAGCGAGCGGTGTCGAGCGCCGTGAGCGCGACCCATCCGCTGCGCCCTGCCTCCCAGGCCGCACCTGCGCGCAGCAACACGCACTCCCGCACGATCGTGTCGGCCAGCCACTGCGGGGCCGCCTCGATCTGCACAACGCCACGCGCCATCACGATGGCGCTGCCGCGCCGAACCCACAGCAGTTTCGACGCGCCGCGCTCGGCGTCGAACGCGGCCGCTTGGCGAAGTCGATGATCGGGTTCCTTCATGCGGGGCTCCTCGGCGTCGTCTCGATGACCTCAAGGCTAGGCCGCGAGCGCCGGCCGCAACAGGCACACCAAACGCCTTTGTGTTGCGGATCAGCGTGCCAAAACACCGTCTGTTGCGGACAATTCAGCGAGCAACTGTTGCGGTCGAGGTATTCCCGCCGCCGGCATCATCGACGCATGGACACCCGCGCGCCCGTTTCGCAACCGCTGTATCTGCAGCTCGCCCAGCACTACCGCGGTGCGATCCGCACCGGCGCGCTGGCGGCCGGCACGCGCATGCCGTCGGTGCGCGCGATGATGCGGCTGCACCGCGTGAGCCTGTCCACGGCGCTGCAGGCCTGCCGCAGCCTCGAGGGCGAGGGGCTGGTCGAGGCGCGGGCACGCTCCGGGTATTTCGTGCTGAAGCCGCGCCGCAGTGCGCTGCGCGATGCCTGCGAGCCCGATCTGTCGCGCCCCCTCGATTCGGCGCAGTATGTCGGCGTCCACGACCGCGTCTCGACCTTCGTCGCGACCAGCGAAGCGCATGCCGCGCCGGCCGACTTCGCGACGGCCTGTGCGTCGCCCGAGGCCTACCCGGTCGAGGAACTGAAAAACCTGGCGCTGCGCGCGCTGCGCCGCGCTCCGCAGGTGCTGGTCGAGACCGCGCCGTCGGCCGGCGACGCCGCGCTGCGCCAGGCGCTGGCACGCCGCGCGCTGGACGCCGGCATGCAGCTCGCCGCATCGGACATCGTGATCACGCAAGGCTGCATCGAGGCGCTGAACATCGCGCTGCGCGCCGTGGC
>DATEFR010000220.1:0-3507 GCA_035280545.1 Burkholderiaceae bacterium
TGATGAGTGCCTACCTGGGCCAGCCGCACCCGCAGGGCCAGAGCCAGCCGGAGCCCGCCCATGCTTGAGCTGCACGAGCTGCAGGTCGCGTACGGCCCCGCGCCGGCGTTGTGGGGCGTTTCGCTGGACCTGCGCGCGCACGAGCTGCTGTGCGTCGTCGGGCCGAACGGCGCCGGCAAGACGACGCTGATCAACACGATCGCCGGCATCCAGCGCGCGCGCAGCGGGCGCGTCGTGTTCGAAGGCCGCGACATCACCGCGCTGCCGGCGCATCGCTACTGCGAGGCCGGCATCGCGATCGTCCCGGAGGGCCGGCGCCTGTTCAGCGCGATGACGGTGCTCGAGAACCTCGAGCTCGGCAGCTACCTGCCCGCCGCGAAGGCGCAGCGCGCGCAATCGTTGGAATCCGCGCTGGCGTTGTTTCCGGCCTTGAAAGCCAAGCTCGCAAGCCCGGCCGGCGAGCTCTCGGGCGGCCAGCAGCAGATGGTCGCGATTGCCCGCGCGCTGATGGCGCGGCCGCGGCTGCTTTTGCTGGACGAGCCGTCGCTGGGCCTGTCGCCGCTGATCGTGCACGACATGTTCGCGGCGATCCGCCGCATCAACGCCGACGGCATGGCGGTGCTGCTGGTCGAGCAGAACGTCACGATGGCGATGCAGGTCGCGAACCGCGCCTACGTGCTCGAGGAAGGCCGGGTCGTGGCCGCGGGCCGCCCCGATGAGCTGCTCGCGCGCCCGGAAATCCAGCGCGCCTATCTCGGCGTTTGAACATCCCCACGGAGGCCCGCATGCTGTTCCCCACCACCATCGTCGGCAGCTTCCCGCAACCCGACTGGCTGATCGACCGCGCGAAGCTTGCCGGCCGCTTCCCGCCGCGGGTGCGGGCGCGCGAGTTGTGGCGCGTTCCGCCGGAGCATCTCGAGGAGGCGCAGAACGATGCGACCTTGATCGCGATCCGCGCGCAGGAGCAAGCCGGGCTGGACATCGTCAGCGACGGCGAGATCCGGCGCGAGAGCTACTCGAACCGCTTCGCGACGGCGCTCGACGGCGTCGACCTCGACAACCCCGGCACTGCGCTCGATCGATCCGGTCATCCCAACCCGGTGCCGCGCATCGTCGGGCCGATCCGGCGCCGCCACGCGGTCGAGGTCGACGACCTGAAGTTCCTGCGTGCGAACACCGAGCGCATGGTGAAGATCACCGTGCCGGGCCCGTTCACGATGCTGCAGCAGGCACAGAACGACTACTACGAGACCGAGGAGCAGGCAGCGCTGGACTATGCCGATGCGGTCAACGCCGAGATCAAGGACTTGTTCGCGGCCGGTGCCGACATCGTGCAGATCGACGAGCCGTACATGCAGGCGCGCCCCGAGAAGGCTCGCCGATACGGCCTCGCGGCCCTGAACCGCGCGCTCGACGGCGTGACCGGGACGACGGCGGTGCACATCTGCTTCGGCTACGCGGCCATCATCCACGAGCGGCCCAGCGGCTATTCGTTCCTGCCCGAGCTCGCGCAGTGCCGCTGCCGGCAGGTTTCGTTCGAGACCGCGCAATCCAGGCTCGATTGCTCGGTGTTGGCGCCGCTGGCCGACAAGAAGCTGATGGTCGGGTGCATAGACCTCGCGGATCCGGCCGTCGAATCGATCGAGACGGTGGTCGAACGCATCGAGCGCGCGCTGCCGTACGTGAAGCCCGAGAACGTGATCCTCGCGCCCGATTGCGGGATGAAGTATCTGCCGCGCGAGACGGCGGTCGGCAAGTTGCGCGCGATGGTCGGGGCGGCGCAAGTGCTGCGCACAAAATACGGCCGCTGACCTTCACCATGCTGTACGCCCTCTCGCTGCTCGACAAGCCCGACAGTGCCGCGTTGCGCGCGCAGGTGCGGCCCGACCACAAGGCCTACCTGGCCCGGGTCGCCGACCGCATCGCGTTCGCCGGTCCGCTGGTGGCCGACGACGGCACGACGATGATCGGCAGCCTGCTCGTGATCGACTTCGACAACCGTGAGGCCGTCAACCTGTGGCTGCGCGACGAGCCGTTCACGTGCGCCGGGTTGTACGCGGCGACGCAGGTGCATGCGTTTCGCAACCAGTGGCCGCAACGGGCCGGCTTTGCGGAAGGCTGAGCGGCGCAATGCGCGAGTTCGTGTTCGAGGCGAAGCTGCCGCGTGTCGTGTTCGGCGCCGGCGCATTGCAGCATCTGCCGCGCGAGGTCGATGCACTGGGCGGCCAACGGGCGCTGGTGCTGTCGACGCCGGGCCAGGCCGCCAGCGCGCAGCGAGTCGTCGCCCTGCTGGGCCCGCGCGCCGCCGGCACCTTCACGCAAGCGGCGATGCATGTGCCGACCGCGACCGCCCGTGCGGCCTGCGACGAGGCCGCGCGCCTGAACGCCGACTGCGCGATCGCGATCGGCGGCGGCTCGACCACCGGGCTCGGCAAGGCGATCGCGTTGAACACCGGCCTGCCGGTGATCGCGATCCCGACGACTTATGCCGGCAGCGAAATGACGACCATGTACGGCCTGACCGAAGGCGGCGCGAAGACCACCGGGCGCGACCCGCGGGTGCTGCCGCGCTGCGTGGTCTACGACCCGGAGCTGTCGGTCGGGCTGCCGCTGGCCATCACCGTCGTCAGCATGATCAACGCGATCGCGCATGCGGCCGAAGGGCTGTACGCGCCCGATGCGAACCCGGTGATCGACCTGATGGCCGAGCAGGGCATCGCGCGCGGCGCGATCGCGCTGCCGCGCCTGCAGCGCGCACCGCACGACCTCGAGGCGCGCGGCGATGCGCTCGCCGCGGCATGGCTGTGCGGCATCGTGATGGGCCACATCACGGTGGGCCTGCACCACAAGCTGTGCCACACGCTGGGCGGCTTCGGGTTGCCGCATGCGGAGCTGCACACGGTGATCCTGCCGCACGCGCTGGCCTACAACGCGCCGGCTGCACCGCAGGCGATGGTGCGCATCGCCGCGGCGCTCGGCAGCGCGAGTGCGCCGGCCGGCGTGTACGACCTGGCGCAGCGGCATGGTGCACCGACCTCGCTGCGTGCGATCGGCATGCAGGCCGCCGACCTAGCCCGCGCTGCCGAGATGGCGGTGAAGAACCAGTATCCGAACCCGCGGCCGCTGGAACGCGGCGCGATCCGCGAGTTGCTGCAGCACGCCTACGACGGCGTGCGGCCGGACTGACGGGGGACACCGATGGAAACCACCGTTCGGGCTGAGCTTGTCGAAGCCCCGCGCACCACGAGCGCTTCGACAAGCTCAGCGCGAACGGGCCAGCGTCAGGTTCTGGGCCCAGGTCTGGAGCATCACGACAGCCGCTTCACCCCCGGCAGCTCGCACGCGTAGATTGCGTTGCGCAGCGCCGCGATCGCCTCGTAGCGCGTGAACGTGCGGCGCCATGCGAGCACGACCCGGCGCGTCGGCACCGGCTTCGTGAACGGGATGTACTTGACGTGCGGCTGCGCATCCTTGGGCACGCTCAGCTGCGGCACGACGGTCACGCCC
>DATEFR010000221.1:0-14399 GCA_035280545.1 Burkholderiaceae bacterium
AAAGTCGTCGGCGCGCGGCGGCTGCGTGGACGCGAACGCGCGGGCATCGTCGCGCGACTCGGCGGCCGGCGCGGCGTTGCCCTTCAGCGCAGTCTGGCGGCGGCGCAGCAGCCGCTCGCGCACATAGTCCTGGAACGACAGCGTGCTCATCGAGAGCTTCGCGACGTCGTCGTCGATGGGCTCGGCCGGCGCCGCGGGCGCGGCCACGACCGGCGCCTTCGCCGCCATGCGCTCGACCTGGTGCAGCCCTTCGGGCGCCATCGCCAGCACCTCGACACCGCCTGCCGACGGCTTGGTCGACAGCACGACAGCATCGTCGCCGAGCGCTTGACGCACCAGGCTCAGTGCATCGCGCGACGTGCGCGCGGTGAAACGCTTGACGTTCATGCGTTGGCTCCAATCAGAGTTCGCCAGTTCGGAGCCGTGGCGCAGTCGCCAACAACAACGCCTGAATCGCTGCGATCCCCGCTGCGCGGGGCCCCTCTTTCGCGGTTCATGCGTTCGCTCCAATGATCGACCCGATGCGGATCGAATGAGTCTCGGGAATCTCGCTGTGGCCCAGCACGCGCAGGCGCGGGGCCGCACGCTTGAGCAGGCGCGCCATCGGCGCGCGGATCAGGTCAGGCACCAGCAGGCACGCCGGGTGGCCCATGTCTTCCTGGCGCTTGGCCGAATCGGCGGCGCTGCGCGCCAGCGTCTCGGCCACGCCCGGGTCCAGCGCCGGACCGTGCGGCGAGTTCAGCGCCTGCGTGACCAGGCGCTCGAGCTCGGGCTCCAGCGCGATCACGTCGAGTTCCTTCACCGGGCCGTAGATCTGCTGCACGATGGACGGCGCGAGGTGGATGCGGATACGGCGCGCGAGCTCGGCCGGGTCGGTGACGGTGGCGGCATGCTCGGCCAGGCTTTCGACGATGGAGCGCATGTCGCGGATGTGCACGCCTTCCTCGAGCAGGAGCTGCAGAACCTTTTGCAGTGCGGCGATGCCAACCATCTTCGGGACGACGTCTTCGATCAGTTTCGGGGCCAGCTTGGTCACGTGCTCGACCAGCTGCTGGGTCTCGACACGGCCGAGCAACTTGGCCGCGTGGAGCTGCATCAAGTGTGAAAGATGGGTGGCCACCACGGTCGAGCAATCAACAACCGTAAATCCGGCCATTTGGGCGGACTCGCGCTGACGCTCCTCGATCCAGACCGCCGGCAGCCCGAACGCCGGGTCGGTGGTGCGTGTGCCTATCAGTTGCGTGCTCGCGCCGCCCGGGTTGATCGCGAGCAGCATGCCCGGATAGGCCTCGCCTTCGCCGACGACCGCGCCGCGCAGCGTCAGCCGGTACGCGCTGGGCTTGAGCTCGAGGTTGTCGCGGATGTGCACCGGCGGCGGCAGGAAGCCGACGTCCTGCGCGAACTTCTTGCGCACGCCCTTGATGCGGCCCAGCAGGTCGCCCTGGCGCGCCTTGTCGACCAGCGAGATCAGCCGGTAGCCCACCTCCAGGCCCAGCGTGTCGACCGGCAGCAGGTCGTCCCAGCTCGCTTCGGCATTCGGCTCGGCCACGACCTTGGGCGGCGGCGGCGCGTTCTTCGCGGCCAGCGCGCGCTTGTGCATCAGCCAGGCCGCGTAGCCCAGCGCCGACGCGATCAGCAGGAACACGACATGCGGCATGCCCGGCACGATGCCCAGCAGCCCCAGCACGCCGGCGGTGATCGCGAGCGAGCGCGGCGAGCTGAACACCTGCTTGCCGATCTGCGCGCCCACGTCCGACTCCTTGCCGACGCGCGAGACCACCATCGCCGCCGCCACCGAAATCAGCAGGGCCGGAATCTGCGCGACCAGCGCGTCGCCGACCGCCAGCAGGATGTAGCTGTTCGCCGCCTGCCCCGCCGACAGGTCGTGCTGCGCCACGCCGATCACGAAGCCGCCGACGATGTTGATCGCGAGGATCAAGAGGCCGGCCATCGCGTCGCCGCGCACGTACTTGCTCGCACCGTCCATCGAGCCGAAGAACTCCGCCTCCTCGCCGACCTCGGCGCGGCGGCGCTTGGCCTCCTTCTCGTCGATCAGGCCGGCGTTCATGTCGGCGTCGATCGCCATCTGCTTGCCGGGCATCGCATCCAGCGTGAAGCGCGCGCCGACTTCGGCGATGCGCTCGGCACCCTTGGTGACGACGACGAAGTTGATGACCACCAGGATCGCGAACACGATCAGGCCGACCGCGAAGTTGCCGCCGATCAGGAAGTGCCCGAACGACTCGATCACCTTGCCGGCCGCGCCGGCGCCGGTGTGGCCCTCGAGCAGCACGACCCGGGTCGACGCGACGTTCAGCGACAGCCGCAGCAGCGTCGTCAACAGGATCACCGCCGGAAACGCCGCGAAGTCCAACGGCCGGACCATGTAGGCCGCGACCATCAGCACCATCAGCGCCATCGCGATGTTGAAGGTGAACAGCAGGTCCAGCGCGAACGCCGGCAGCGGCAGCACCATCATCGCGAGGATCATCACGATGACGACCGGCGCGGCGAGCGCGCGGATGGCCTTGACGTTCGGGCCGAGCAGCGCCTGCAGCTTGCGCATCAGCGGATTCATTGTTGTTCAGCTCCCTGCGGTTCGAGGTCGGTCTGGTTGGCGCTCGCGGCGGCATAGCCGGGCTTGTTGTGCGGGTCGAGCTCGGCCGGCACGTTCAGCTCGGGCAGCGAGCCCGGCATCGCGACCTTGCCGGCCAGCGCGGCGCGCAGCTGGTAGACGTAGGCCAGCACCTGCGCGACCGCGGCGAACAGCGCCGCCGGGATCTCGCGGTCGAGCTCGGCGTGTGCGTACAGCGCGCGCGCCAGCACCGGGGCCTGCAGCACCGGCACCTGCGCGCCTTTCGCGGTGTCGCGGATCTTCATCGCGAGCAGGTCGGCACCCTTCGCGACGACGCGCGGCGCGCCCATGCTCGCCTCGTCGTACTTCAGCGCGACCGCGTAGTGGGTCGGGTTCATCACGACCAGGTCGGCCTTGGGCACCGCGGCCAGCATGCGCCGCTTCGTGACCTCGCGCATGCGCGCGCGGACCTTGGCCTTGACTTCCTGGTTGCCCTCGATTTCCTTGTGCTCCTGCTTCACCTCCTGGTGGCTCATCTTCAGGCGCTGGGCATGCAGGTAGCGTTGCAGCGGCACGTCGACCAGCGCGAAGGCGGCCAGCGCCAGCAGCAGCAGCGCGAGGCCGCCGAGCAGCGTCTGCAGCGAGGCGCCGATCGCGGCCGGCAGCGGCAACGCGAGCAGGCCGGAGAACGCTTCGACGTGGCTCTTCAGGTAGATCGCGCCGATCGCGCCGAGGATCAGGGCCAGCAGGCTGCCCTTCAGCGCATCGACCAGCTTGTCCTTCGAGAACAGGCCGGCCAACCCGCTGATCGGGTTGAACATGTGGAACTTGGGCGCGAGCGGCTTGAGCGTCCAGGTCCAGCCGCTGCTCACGACGCTGGCGAGGATCGCCGCGAGCGCCATGAAGGTGCCGAACGGCACGACGATCCAGAGCAGCTGCGTCGTCAGCTCGATGAGCTGGTCGCCCATGAAGCCGGGGTTGCGCACCGCGGCCGCGTTGAACCGCAGCCCGCGCATCAGCGATTGCTTCAGCCAGTCGCTGACCAGCGGCGCCGCCACCACCAGCGCCGCGCCGCAGGCCGCGATCGCGACGAAATGCCCCAGGTCGCGCGAGCGCGCGATCTGGCCCTCTTCGCGCGCTTTGGAAAGCTTGCGCTGCGAGGCGGGTAAGTTGCGGTCTTGGGAACTGTTGTCAGCCATGGCGAAGCGCCGCGAGGGGGCGCTTCGTCATTGTTCCGGGGCGGGGGCTGGACTTTAGGCGGATAAGACGGGTGAACGTCGCCCAACTCCGTTCGCCCTGAGGACTAGAACCCCAGGCTGGCCAGCAGGTCGTCGACCTCGCCCTGGTTCTTCACCACGTCGGTGCGACCTTCGTAGCTCACGACCGGCCCTTGCAGCACCGCGGCTTCGACCTTGGTCGCCGCTTCCGGCGGCGCGGCCTGCACCAGCAGCTTGACCAGGCTGTCCTCGAGTTCGCTGGCGAGCGCGACGACCTTGGCGACCACCTGGCCGGTCAGGTCGTGGAAGTCCTGCGCCATCATGATCTCGGTCAGGTGCTGGTCGATGCGGCTGGTCGACGACTCGACGTCGCCGACGAAGTTCATCACCGCGCCGCTGGCGACCGCCTTCACCGGATCGGCCACGATCGCCTCGGCGATGCGCCGCGTCTCGCGGCTGATGCCCTGGTGCTCCGACTTGGCCTGGTCGACCAGGTTCAGCACCTTGTTCGCCGCGTCGCCGGTCTTCTGCGCGATGTAGCTCAGGCGGCTGCGCGCGTCGGGCAGGCCGTCGGCGGCCTGCTGCAGCTTGGGCATCACGCCCAGCTGGGTCAGCGTGTCGTGCAGCTGCCGCGTGATCAGTCCGAGCTGGTGGAACACCTCGGGCGAGGCGCCGGCGGCCATCTGCGGCGCCAGGCGGGTGAGTTCATCCATCTTCATGCGCGTTCTTCCGGTTTGTTGTCGTCGTCGCGGGGGAGCGAGTGGCTCACGCCGTCGCGGCGAGCTTCTGCATGATCTTCTGGACCTTCTCTTCCAAGGTCGCCTTCGTGAACGGCTTCACGATGTAGCCGGCGGCGCCATCCTGCGCGGCGCGCACGATGTCTTCCTTGCGGGCCTCGGCGGTGACCATCAGCACCGGCAGGTGCTTCAGCGTGTCGTCCTTCTTGATCGCGCCCAGCAGCTCGAAGCCGTTCATCACCGGCATGTTGATGTCGCTGACGACGAAGTCGAACTTGCCGTTCTTCAGCATGGTCAGCGCGACCGAGCCGTCCTCGGCCTCTTCGGCGTTGTTGTAGCCGATCTCTTTCAGCAGGCCGCGCACGATGCGGCGCATCGTCGAGAAGTCGTCGACGATCAGGAATTTCAGGTCGGTGTTCGTGGTCATGGCGCGTCTCGCATCCTCGGAAATCGGGCTCAGGGGGCTTATCGGGCAGTCGGCGGCGAAGTTGAGGCTCGCGCATCCGAAATCGGCGTGTCGATCGCGGGCGCGGCGGCGCTGTCATCGTCGGTGGCGATGCGCAGCAGCCGCTCCTCCGCTTCGCGGTTCATCACGATGATGCTGATGCGGCGGTTGACCGCGCCGGCCGGGTCCTTGGCATCGAACAGCACGCTGGACGCCAGCCCCTGCACCCGCAAGGTGCGGTCGTCGGGCAGGCCGCCGGCGATCAGCTCGCGTCGCGACGCGTTCGCGCGGTCGCTCGAGAGCTCCCAGTTGCTGTAGCCGCGGTCGCCGCCGCCGAACGGCTGCGCGTCGGTGTGGCCTTCGAGCGTCAACCGGTTCGGCACCTCGGCGAGCACGCCGCCGATCAGCTGCAGCAGCTCGCGCATGTACGGTTTGACGATCGCGCTGCCGCTGTCGAACATCGCGCGGTTCTGCTCGTCGACGATCTGGATGCGCAGCCCGTCGGGCGTCATGTCGAGCCGGATCTGCGATTTCAGCGCGGCGAGCTTGGGGTTGGAGGCGAGCACGTCCTCGACCTTGTGCTTCAGCGCCTCGAGCTTCGCGATCTCGGCGCGCCGCTGCTCGGCCTTCAGCGCCTTGAGCTGCACGCTCTTGCGCGGCGCCTCGAGGTCGCCGGCCTTGACCTGGCCGCTGGTGCGCGACAGATCGGTGCCGCCGCCCTTGACCACATGCGACGAGTCGCCCGAGCCGCTGCCGCCGCCGAGCAGCGAGATCTTCAGCGGCGAGTTGAAGAAGTCGGCGATGCCCTTCTTGTCGCCTTCGGTCGTCGAGCCGAGCAGCCACATCAGCAGGAAAAACGCCATCATCGCGGTCACGAAGTCGGCGTACGCGATCTTCCACGCGCCGCCGTGGGCGCCGTGGCCGCCCTTCTTGACGCGCTTGATGATGATGGGCTGAAGCTTCTTGCTGTCACCGGACATGGGTTCGCTCCGTGCAGGTCATCAGGCCTTGCGGCCTTTCACGTGCCCTTCGAGCTCGGCGAACGTCGGCCGGTCCTTCGAGTACAGCACCTTGCGGCCGAACTCGACCGCGACCTGCGGCGCATAGCCCTGCATGCTCGCGAGCAGCGTCGTCTTGATGCACTGCAGCTCCTTCGAGCCTTCGTCGACTTTCTGCTCGAGCAGGCCGCCCAGCGGCTCGACGACCGCGTACGCCAGCAGGATGCCGAGGAAGGTGCCGACCAGCGCCGAGCCGATCATGCCGCCGAGCACGGCGGGCGGCTGGCCGACCGAGCCCATCGTGTTGACCACGCCCAGCACCGCCGCGACGATGCCGAACGCCGGCAGCGCGCCGGCCAGCCGGGTCAGCGCCGACACGGGGCCGTGCGCCTCGTGGTGGTGCGTCTCGATCTCGCTGTCCATCAGGCTTTCGATCTCGTGCGCGTTCAGGTTGCCCGAGACCATCATGCGCAGGTAGTCGGTGATGAACTCCACCACGTGGTGGTCGGAGCCCACCGTCGCATACTTCTGGAACAGCGGCGAGCCGTGCGGCTCCTCGACGTCCTTTTCGATCGCCATCAGCCCTTCCTTGCGGGCCTTCTGCAGGATGTCGTAGAGCAGCGCCATCAGCTCCATGTAGCGCGCCTTCGAATACTTCGAGCCCTTCAGCAGCGTCGGCAGCGCAGCCAGCGTGGCCTTCAGCACCTTGGGCTGGTTGTTCACCGTGAAGGCGCCCAGCGCGCCGCCGAGGATCGCCATCAGCTCGGTCGGCAGCGCATGGATGATCACCCCGATGTTGCCACCGTGGATGATGTAGGCGCCGAAGATGCACCCGAGGGCAACGCCATAACCGATGAGGACGAACATGATGGGTTGGCTTGTTGTTGCGGCCTATATCGGCCCCCATCGCCTGTCACTTGAGTTGCGGCAGCGCAAAAAAAGCGGGCCCAAACGGGCCCGATTCAAAGACACATCGAATGTGCCAGGAGGAGACAAGCAAGAAAAAAACTGGGAGAACGCAATACGACCGTGTTGTCGGCCGGAATCGGTTGGAACTTGAGCCGTATCGTCGGCGATTCGTGAATCAGTGCCGGGTTGCCGCTGGCATCCGGATCGCACCGGCGGCGCTGCCCTTGCCGGCGCGCGCCGGCGGGCAGCACAGGCCGCAGACGTAGTGCTTGGCGATCTCGTGGGGGTGCGTCACGAAATGGCCGCCGCACTTGGAGCACTTGGTCATCGTCAGCATGCCGTTGTCGACGAACTTGACCAGGCGCCACGCCCGGGTGATCGACAGCAGCGCCTCCAGGCCCTGGGCCGTGGTCTGCTCCTGATAGAGCTGGTAGGCCTTGATCACCGTGTCGATCTCGTCGATCTCGGCGACCTTGTTCAGGTATTCGTGGATGTTCAGGAACAGGCTGGCGTGGATGTTCGGCTGCCAGGTCATGAACCAGTCGGTGGAGAACGGCAGCTGGCCCTTGCTGGGCGACTTGCCCGAGACTTCCTTGTACAGGCGCAGCAGGCGCTCGTACGACAGGTCGGTCTCCGATTCGAGCACCTGCAGCCGGGCGCCGAGGTGGATCAGGGTCACCGCGCGGCTGATCTGCTTCGCTTCGGTGAGGATGCTCTTGGTGCGCATGGTCGTGTCTCCTGGCTGTTTGGTGGTTTTTGTCACGATGCGCGCCGGATCAGGCCGCTTCCTGGTGCCGTCCTGCCATCAGGATGCTGGCGTGCAGGCGCGAGGTCGTGTCGTTCGCGGCGGCACGACCGTGGTTCGTCAGCAGGCTCCAGACCAGATCGTCGTCCATGCGGAACTTGCACAGCAGCGTGTTGCCCGAGGCGATCTTCATCATCTGCGCGGGGGTCAGCAGCGCGATCAGCGCGGCGCTTTCTTCGCTGATGCCCAGGCGGAACAGCGCCTGCTCGCGGTCGGCCCGGATCAGGCTTTGCGCCAGCATCAGGTAGGACAGATTGGCTTCGCGAATCTCGGTGAGGATCTGGTCTGCGTTCATCGTCTGCTCCGGCTTGTGGGGTTTTGCTGATTCGAGTTGCGTTGTGTCTCAACGTGCAATGAATTGTGAAGATCGGCCGTCGCGGGCGACATCAGGTCGGTTCTGTCGCTTGAGTCCAGCTTCTTCCATCGCCCTTGTCAGGCAATTTCCTACAGCGAAGTCCGATGACCGGGGCCGCACCGGGGACGAGATGCACCTCGTTCACCTCGCATTTCGGCCCTTCGTCGTGCCGCAGCGCTTCCTACACTGCCCGCCACCTTGACAAGGTCCGCAGGGGCCGGGAGTGACGGGAATGGACAGCCTGATCGTGGGCGCCGGGTTTGCCGGCGCGGTGTGCGCAAGAGAGCTGGCGGATGCCGGGCTCAAGGTTCTCGTGATCGACAAGCGAGCGCACATCGCCGGCAACGCCTACGACCGGCTCGATGCGAACGGCGTGCTGATCCACCAGTACGGCCCGCACATCTTCCACACGAACAGCGACAAGGTGTTCGAGTACCTGTCGCGCTTCACCGCGTGGCGGCCGTACGAGCACCGCGTGCTCGCGGTGCCCGATGCGCGCAGCGGCCGCAGCTACCCGCTGCCGATCAACCGCACGACGATCAACGCGCTGTACGGCCTCGCGCTGGACGAGGCCGGCGTCGCCGACTTCCTAGAGCGTGTGCGCGAGCCGCGCGACCCGATCAAGACCTCGGAAGACGTGGTGCTGAACTCGGTCGGCCCCGACCTGTGCGACAAGTTCTTCCGCGGCTACACGCGCAAGCAGTGGGGCCTGGAGCTCGCCGAGCTCAGCGGCGGCGTCGCGGCGCGCATCCCGACCCGCACCAACGACGACGACCGCTACTTCACCGACCGCCACCAGGCGATGCCGCTGCACGGCTACACCGCGATGTTCGAGCGCCTGCTGGACCACCCGAACATCGAGGTGCGCACCGGCATCGCCTACGAGCAGATCGTCTCGACGGCCGACTGCCGCAGCACGGTCTTCACCGGCCCGATCGACGAGTACTACGGCCACCGCCACGGCCGCCTGCCGTACCGCTCGCTGCGCTTCGAGCACGAGCATCTGGCCGGCACGGCGCAGTACCAGACGGTCGGCACCGTCAACTTCCCGAACGACCACGCCTACACGCGCATCACCGAATTCAAGCACCTGACCGGCCAGACGCACGCCGGCACCTCGGTCGTGCGCGAATACCCGAGCGCCGACGGCGACCCGTACTACCCGATCCCGAACCCCGCCAACGAGGCGCTGTTCAAGCGCTACGAGGCACTGGCCGAGACCGAGAGCGACGTGTACTTCATCGGCCGGCTGGCCCAGTACCGCTACTACAACATGGACCAGGTCGTCGCCGCCGCGCTGACGATGAGCCGCAAGGTCATAGACGACCATGCCGAGATCCTGCGCGCCGGCCGCATCGCCCGCGCGTCGCGCCTGGCCGAGCTCACCTGAGGCCGGGCCGAAGATGGGCGCGCTTGCGCCCCTTTATCGCGGCATCGCGCGGGCCGCCGCTGCCTAGACTGGTTCGACCGCCACCGCCCCGCGCAGCTCTACAAGGATCGCATCGATGAAACCCTATCTCGCCCTGTTCCGCGCCGGCCCCAGCTCGTTGCATCCGCACGCGGTCCAGCGACTGGCCGAGCAGAACTTCGACTATGCGCTGTCGTGGTTCGGCGACCAGCCGCCGGCGATGGCCGACGGCGCGGCGTTCGTGCACATGCAGAAGGGTGCGAAGTGGCCGGGGCTGGAGCAGACGCTGATCGCCCACTGGGACACGATCCAGAAGTACAAGTACATCTGGCTGCCCGACGACGACCTGCTGTGCGTGCCCGAGGACGTCTCGCGCATGTTCGCGATCTGCGACGACCTGCGGCTCGAGCTGGCGCAGCCGGCGCTGACCCGCGACTCGTACTTCACGCATGCGACCACGCTGCAGCACACCGCGTTCCAGCTGCGCTTCACGAACTTCGTCGAGATCATGGCCCCGGTGCTCAGCACCGACATGCTGGCGCGCGTGTTCCACACGCTGGCCGGCAACATCAGCGGCTACGGGCTGGACGCGCTGTGGCCGCGTTTCAGCGAGATCGGCCGCATCGCGATCATCGACGACACGCCGGTCAAGCACACGCGGCCGGTCGGCGGTCCGAACTACCTGTTCAGCAAGAAGGCCGGCCTCGCGCCCGCGCACGAGGACTGGCTGTGCTCGGCGCGCCATCTGGTCGAGACGCCGGCGGACTTCCAGGTCAACCTCGCCGGGCTGCTGCAAAGCGGCGACCCGATCTGCATCGGCAGCACGCCGCACGAGATCAACGAGATGCTCCGGCACGTGATCAAGTCGTGCAACGGCCTGCAGCTCACGGCGCTGCAGCTCACCCGCTACCTGAGCAACCATTTCAACTACTGGGCCGGCGGCGAGTTCGGCCAGGCGCGCTACCCGCGCGCGATGCTGCGCCTGGTGCTGAACCGCACGCTCGCGCACGCCGGCATCCGCTTCCCGAAGCCGCCCGAGCCGGAGGTCAGTTCGGACGGCATGCCGGCCGCATTCGCCGCCAGCGCCGAACAATGAGCGCGGTGCTGGACGAGCGCTCGCTGGCCGATCTGCACGACGACATCGCGGCATTCCGCGGCGAGGTCTCGCAGGCGGTCGACGGACTCGTCTGCGGCGTGCTCGGGCTGCAGAACGACCAGCTCGCGCCGCTGGCGCGCCGGGTCGAATCGCTGGAACGCCAGGCCGACCGGCTGCTCACGCTGGGCCGCGACCTGCAACGCGTCTCGCAGGACCTGGACCTCGAGCGCAGCAACCGCGCGCTGGCCGAGATGTCGCGCATGGCGCCGAAGTCGCGCACGGTGGTCTTCGTCGGCCGCTGGCACTTCGGCGACAACCTGAAATACGCGTGGCTCGCGGCGCTCGATCGCGCCGCGGCGGCCGACTACGAATGCTGGTACCTGCCGCCCGATGCGAAGCAGGAGGCGCTGGTGCGTTCGCTCGGCGCCCCGTGCCTGCCCAGCGACTGGCGCGCGTGGACGCACGAGCACTTCCTGGTCGCGCAGCGCGCCGCGGTGCTCGTGATTGCCGACCACTTCTTCCCCGCCGCGTACCACCCGAACCCGTACGCCCCGGCGCTGTTCGCCGGCGCACGCTGGGTGCAGCTGTGGCACGGCATCTCGATCAAGGAAGTCGCGCTGCGCTTCCCGGCCGACCTGCAAGGCATGACGCCGTTCCTCGCGCAGGCGTTCGCCTCGTGCGGCCGCTATGCGGCGTTCGTCGGCAGCAGCAGGGCGGCCGAGGTCGAATGGCGCCGCTGGTTCGCATTCGACCGCTACAGCGCGATCGGCTACCCGCGCAGCGACGTGCTGCTGCGCACGCCGACCGAGCGTGACCTGCTGA
The DNA here is from genome assembly GCA_035280545.1 of Burkholderiaceae bacterium. GTDB lineage: Bacteria > Pseudomonadota > Gammaproteobacteria > Burkholderiales > Burkholderiaceae_C > DATCSE01. The sequence continues at coordinate 11,368 of DATEFR010000221.1, forward strand.
ACGTCGACCTGGCCGCGCTGCAGGCCGCCCGCGCTGCCCGCGCCGCCGGCGGCCGCGCGGTGCTGTACGCACCGACCTTCCGCGACAAGGCGCTCGGCACCTGGCTGTACGGCGTCGGCCTGGACGCGATCGCACGCTCGCTCGCGCAGCGCGGCGACCGGCTGCTCGTGAACCTGCACCCGCTGGACCAGCGCGAGCAGGCGGCCCTGATCGAGCGCTACCCGGACGTGCAGTTCGTCCGCGAGCACAGCGATTTGTACCCGCTGCTGCGCGAGGCCGACCTGATGATCACCGACTACTCGTCGCTGATGTTCGACTTCCTGCCGCTGGACCAGCCGATGCTGTTCTACCGGCCCGACCACCAGCAGTACGTAGACGAATCGCGGCCGCTGTACGACGCGAAGGTCGCGCAGCTGCCCGGTGCGGTGTGCGACAGCCTGGTCGCGCTGCTGCGCGCACTGGAGGCCGACCCCGGGACGCTGGATGCGCCGTACGCCGCGGCCCGCAGCGAGCTGCGCACGCGATTGTTCGACCACGCCGACGGCCGCGCCGCCGAGCGCGTGCTGGCGCTGATCGAAGACGAGCTCGCGCTCGCGCTGCCCACAGCGACGACGACGGGCTGAGACGCGGGCGAGCACGGCATGTGCGGCATCCTCTTCATCGAGCAGGACTATCCCGGCCGGCTCGACGCCGCCGCCGCGACGCGCCTGCTCGAGCGCCAGCGCTGGCGCGGCCCCGACGCGATGCGGCTGTCGACGCTGGACGACGGCCGCGTGCACCTGGGCCACAACCGGCTCGCGATCATCGACCCGGTACCGCGCTCCGACCAGCCGATGCGCTCGGCCGACGGCCGCTACACGATCGTCTTCAACGGCGAGATCTACAACTTCCGCGCGCTGCGGCGTCGGCACGGCCTGGTCACCGCGACCGAGTCGGACACCGAGACGCTGCTGGCCGGCTACCAGCGGCTGGGCGAGGCCTTCCTCGAAGAGCTCGAGGGCATGTACGCGTTCGTGATCCACGATGCGCAGACGCGCCGCTGGATCGCCGCGCGCGATGCGATCGGCATCAAGCCGCTGTACCTGCACCGCAGCACCGGGCTGACCGTGATCGCCTCCGAGCCGGCGGTGGTCGCCGCCGCCATCGGCGCGCCGGTCGATGCGCAATCGGTCGCCGAATGGCGGCTGATCCGCCGGCCGGTGCCCGGCGCGAGCTTCTTCGTCGGCGTGCACGAGCTGCTGCCCGGCACGCTGCTGCGCAGCGACGGCAGCAGCCGGCGCCTGTGGTCGCTGGCGCGCAGTCGCGACGAGTTCGACCCGCTGCGTTTCGAGGACTGCTTGCGCGACGTGGTGCGCGAGCACGAGATCAGCGATGTCGGCAACGTCGCACTGCTCAGCGGCGGCATCGACAGCGCGGTCGTGATGGCGCTGTCGCAGACGGCGCGCGCCTACTCGGTCGGCCTCACGTCGGCCAACGAATTCGCCGGCGCAGCCGACACCGCGCAGCGGCTGGGCCGCGAGCTGCGCACCGTGGGGCTGGCCGAGACCGACCTCGCCGAGCGCTGGCGCGAGCTGGCGCGGCTGCGCGGCGAACCGCTCGCGGTGCCGAACGAAGGGCTGATCCACGCGGTCTGCAGCGCGATGGGACGTGACGAGAAGGTCGTGCTGACCGGCGAAGGCGCCGACGAGCTGCTGTTCGGCTACGACCGCATCTACCGCTGGGCGCTCGCGACGCCGCAGCCCGACCTGCAGGCGTTTCTCGCGCGCTACGGCTACAGCGACACGCAGCCGCCGACACCGCGCCTGCTGGAGCTGCTCGGCGGCCTCGCGGAAGGCGCCCGCACGATCGACTTCGTCGAGGACTTCTTCTTCACGGTGCACCTGCCCGGCCTCCTGCGCCGCATGGACTTCGCGGCGATGGCCGCGGCCAAGGAAGCACGCGTGCCGTTCGCCGACCGCCGCCTGGTCGCGCTGTGCTACCGCGCCGCGCCGGCGCATCGCCTCGATGCCGGCGCCAGCAAGCTGCCGCTGCGCCGCCTGCTCGAGCGCATCGGCCTCGTCGGCCCGCTGACGCGCGCCAAGATCGGCTTCAGCGCGACGCCGAATCCCCAGCTCTCCCGCTACGACGAGTACCGGGGCTTCCAGGACCTGATGCTGAAGGAACTCGCATGGTCATAGGCTATACCACCGGCGTGTTCGACCTGTTCCACGTCGGCCACGTGAACCTGCTGCGCAACGCCAAGTCGCTGTGCGACCGGCTGATCGTCGGCGTCACGGTCGACGACCTGGTGCTGTACAAGAACAAGCATGCGGTGATTCCGTTCGACGAGCGCATCGAGATCGTGCGCGCGTGCTCGTACGTGGACCTCGCGGTGCCGCAGTCCACGATGGACAAACTCGATGCGTGGCAGCGCTACAAGTTCAACGTGATGTTCGTCGGCGACGACTGGTACCAGAACGACCGCTGGAAGCAGCTCGACGCCGAGTTCGGCGAGCGCGGCGTTCGCATCGTCTACTTCCCGTACACCAAGACGACCTCGTCGACGCTGATCAACGCGACGCTCGAGCGCCTGCGCGGCCCGGCCGTCGCCGCGGCCTGACTCCTCGCCCTCTTCTTCTCCCTCTCCCTCTGGGAGAGGGGACCATTCAGCGCAGCGCCTGCAGCAGGCGCGCGACGGTCAGCGCCTCGGGCCGCCAGCGCTCGGCATCGGGCAGCGCCCTCGCCTGCTCGGCAAAACGCGCCGGATCACGGTAGTCGCAGCGGCGCAGCACGGAGGCATCGAACTCCCACCAGCGCGAGGCGAGCAGCGCCTCGATGATCGCGGGCTCAAAGCGCATCCGCACCACGCGGGCCGGCACGCCGGCGACCACCGCATACGGCGGCACGTCGCGCGTGACGACCGCACCGGCCGCGATCACCGCGCCGGTGCCGATGCGGATGCCGCGCGCCAGCTGCACGTGCTGGCCGATCCAGACGTCATGGCCGATCTGCGGCGCCGGCGCCCAGCGATCCGCCGGTTCGGTCGGCACGAA
>DATEFR010000222.1:0-2705 GCA_035280545.1 Burkholderiaceae bacterium
GGTGGCGGGCTGATCGGCGGCATCGCGGCCTGGTTTGCCGGGCGCAGCGAGGTGATCGCGCTCGAGCCCGAGCTCGCGCCGACGCTGCACAGCGCGCGCGCCGCGGGCGCGCCGGTCGACGTGACCGTGGCCGGCATCGCCGCCGATTCGCTGGGCGCGCGGCGCATCGGTACGATCGCCTGGAGCCTCACGCAGCGACACGTCGCGCAATCACTGTTGCTGCCCGATGCCGCGATCGTCGACGCGCAGCGCTGGATGTGGCAGGCGTTGAAGCTGGCGGTCGAGCCTGCCGCGGCGTTGCCGCTCGCCGCGCTGCGCACCGGGCTCGTGCGGCCGCTTGCCGGCGCGCGCGTCTGCCTGATCGTCTGCGGCGCGAACCTCGACCCGTCGACCCTGAACCACGCGGCGCCGGCATGAACATCCTGATCCTCGGCGGCGGCGTGTTTCTCGGCGCGGCCGCGCTGGACGCGGCCCTGCGTCGCGGCCACACGGTCACGGTGTTCAACCGTTCGCGCTCGCGGACCGCGTGGCCGAGCGGCGTCGACGCGGTCCAGGGCGATCGAGCCGATCGCGACGCGCTGGCCCGGCTCGCTGCCGGGCGGCGTTGGGACGCCGTGATCGACACCTGCGGTTATGTGCCGCTCGACGTGCGCGCGAGCGCCGAAGCGCTGCGCGCGTCGCTGTCCGAGACCGGCCGCTATCTGTTCGTCTCGAGCATCTCGGTCTACGCCTCGACCCGCCACGCACCGGTGCGCGAGACCGATGCGCTCGCGTCGAACGACGGCATTGCGCCCGATGACCGCAACCTCGAACACTACGGGCCGCAGAAGGCCGCGTGCGAGGCCGAGGTCACCCGCGTGTTGGGCGACGAGCGCGCATTGCTCGTGCGGCCGGGCCTGATCGTCGGCCCCGGCGACCGCAGCGGCCGCTTCAGTTACTGGCCGTGGCGTGCGGCCGCCGGCGGCACGATGCTGGTGCCCGACGTGCCGGACGGCGAACCGCTGCAGTTCATCGACGTGCGCGACCTCGGCGAGTGGATGATCCGTGCGCTGGAGCAACGCGAGCGCGGTGCGTTCAACGCGACCGGACCGGCGAACGATGCGCCCGGCGAATCGGTCGTCGACTGGACAACGCTGATCGCCGCATGCCGTGCCGAAGCGCAGCACCGCGGCATCGAGCCGGCCGAGCCGGTGCGCGTGGCCGAAGCGCGGCTGCTCGAACACGGCGTGCAGCCGTGGACCGAGCTGCCGCTGTGGCTGCCGGCCAGCGACCCTGAGCACGCCGGCTTCAATCGCGCCGACCTCGCGCGCGCCCGCACCGCCGGCCTGAGGACACGGCCGCTGCGCGAGACGATCGCCGCCGTGCTCGCCGAAGCTGCGCCCACCGATCCCGACGACCGGCGCCGCCAGGGCAAGCTGATGCGGGAACGCGAGGCGACGTTGCTGGCGGGCTGAGCCGGCCGACCCACGCGGACGGCCGCTTGTGGCAAAATTTGCCAACCAGACGGTTCGCAGACCGGACCCCTTGGTTTTCAGAGGAACTTCGATGGGAACGATGAACATCTCGCTGCCGGACACGTTGCGCGACTTCGTCGACCAGCAGGTGTCCAGCGGCGCTTACGGCACGTCGAGCGAATACCTGCGCGAGCTGATCCGACATGACCGCGACCGCCTGCAGCTGCGCGCGATGTTGCTCGAAGGGGCCGAGTCGCCGGTGCGCGGCGAGGCCGACGCCGCTTATTTCCAAGGCTTGCGCGATCGCGCCGCCGCTTCACGCAGTAGGACCGCGAAGCGCCGCGCGTGACCCGCGACGCACCGAAACCGTTGGTCAGGCGCGCCCGCGCCGACACCGACGTCGAAGCGGCGATCGACCACTACCTGACCGAATCGGCCGACGTCGCACTCGGCTTCGTCGATGCGCTGGAAGCGGCGTATCAGCACATCCGCCGAGCACCGGCCACCGGCTCGCCGCGGTATGCCCATGAACTGAACCTGCCGGGGCTGCGGTTCTGGCCGCTGCGGCGCTATCCGCATCTGGTCTTCTACCTCGAGCGCCGCGATCGCATCGAGATCTGGCGCGTGCTGCACGCCAGCCGCGACATCCCGCAGTGGCTGCAGGACGAAGCCGCCCCGGGGGGTTAATGTTTAGCGACGGCCAGCCAGCGATCCAGCCGCTCGCGGTCGGCCATCAGCTCGTCGCTCGCGCCTTCGTGCACGACGCTGCCGCGGTCCAGCACGATCGCGCGCTGCGTGATCGGCAGGATGGAGCGTGGGTTCTGCTCGACGATGATCGCGCTCATGCCCTCGTCGCGCACGACGCGGGCGATGGAGCGCAGCAGCTCCTCGACGATGATGGGCGCCAGGCCTTCGAGCGGCTCGTCCATCAGCAGGAGCGACGGGTTGCCCATCAGCGCGCGGCCGATCGCCAGCATCTGTTGTTCGCCGCCCGAGAGCTGGTTGCCCATCGCTGTGCGGCGTTCCTTGAGACGCGGGAACAGGTCGTAGACGCCGTCGACCGTCCACCTCCCGGGGCGGCGCGCCACGTCGAGGTTCTCGTGCACGCTGAGCGACGGGAAGATCATGCGCTCCTGCGGCACGTAGCCGATGCCGATGCGGTTTCTTTCGTAGACGGGTTTGGTCTGTATCCCCGAACTGTTGAAACGGATATCGCCGGAGTGAAACGTGGTGTGGCCCATGATCGTCGCC
>DATEFR010000223.1:0-3019 GCA_035280545.1 Burkholderiaceae bacterium
CGTTGCGATCGGTCCGCCGTGGCACAACACGAGGATGTCGGGGTTCGCGGCCTTCGCGGCCGCCGCCCAGGCATCGATGGCGGCGACGCAGCCGTCGAGCGTCAACGCCGTCTCGGCGCCGATCGCCCCGCCGGTCGTCAGCCCCAGGTGGCAGACGACGATGTCGGCCCCGGCCTGGGCCATCGCGCGCGCGTCAGCCTCGCTGAAAACATACGGCGTCGTCAGCAACTCCAGCTCGCGCGCCTTCGCGATCATCTGCACCTCGAGGCCGTAGCCCATGCCGGTCTCCTCGAGGTTCGCGCGGAACGTGCCGTCGATCAGCCCGACGGTCGGGAAGTTCTGCACGCCCGAGAAGCCCAGCGCGATCAGCTCGTGCAGGAAGTGCTCGGTCAGCATGAACGGGTCGGTGCCGTTGACGCCGGCCAGCACCGGCGTGTTCTTCACGACGGGCAGCACCTCGCGCGCCATCTCGACGACGATGTCGTTCGCGTTGCCGTACGCCAGCAGCCCGGCGAGCGAGCCGCGCCCGGCCATGCGGTAGCGGCCCGAGTTGTAGATCACGATCAGGTCGATGCCGCCGGCCTCCTCGCACTTGGCCGAGAGCCCGGTGCCGGCCCCGCCGCCGATGACGGGCACACCGGCCGCGACCTTCGCGCGCAGCCGTTCGAGGATGGTCGCCCTAGCGATGCGCGGCATGGCCCCTCCCCGCCTGCGGCTGGCGCGGCGCGATCTCGCGCCAGGCCGCGACCAGTGCCTCGGCGAACGCCTCGTCGTTGATGTGGTGCGGCAGCCGGACCAGCTTGCGCTCGGCGCCGGCGCGGAACTGCTGCGCCAGCGTTTCGAACAGCGTGCGGTCCGCTTCGGGATCGTGGAAGGGCTGGCCCGGCCGGTCGATCGCCGAGACGCCGCCCTCGGGGATCAAGAAGCGCACCGGCCCGCGCATCGCGTTCAGCTTCGCGGCGAGGAACTCGGCGATGCGGCGGTTCTCGTCCGCCGTCGTGCGCATCAGCGTGACATTCGGGTTGTGGCGGTACAGGCGGCGCTCGCGGAAGCGCTCGGGCACCGAGTCCCACGCGCCGAAGTTCACCATGTCGAGCGCACCGCATGAGCCGACGTACGGCAGCGCATGGCGCGCGAACACGTCGAGCCGCGTCGCGCCGGCCGACAGCACGCCGCCGACTATCTCGTCGGCGATCTCGGTCGTCGAGACGTCGATCGCGCCGGCCAGCAAGCCCGAGTCGGCGAGCTTTTCCATCGCCTGGCCGCCGACGCCGGTCGCATGGAAGACCAGGCAGTCGTAGTCGTCGGAGAGCCGCTTGGTCACGGCCTGCACGCACGGCGTCGTGACGCCGAACATCGTCAGCCCGATCGCCGGTTTGCTCGAGGCCGACTCGGCCGTCGCATGCACGATCATCCCGGCCAGCGCGTGGGCCGCATTGCCCAGCACCTTCTCGCTGATGCGGTGCAGGCCCTGCACATCGGTCACCGAGTACATCATGCAGATGTCGCTGGGGCCGACATACGGGCGCGTGTCGCCGCTGGCCATCGTCGAGACCATCACCTTGGGCAGGCCTATCGGCAGCGCGCGCATCCCCTGGGTCGCGATCGACGTGTTGCCCGAGCCGCCGGCCGAGACGATGCCGCCGAGGTCGCGGCGCGTGCGCACGAAATGCTCGAACGCCGTCGCCATCGCCGTCACCGCGCGGCCGCGGTCGCCGCTGAACACCACGGCCTCGCCGCCGGGGTGATGACGCGCGACTTCGCGCGGGTGCACGCTGGCCGGCGAGGGCTGGCCCGAGGTCGCGAGGTCGACCGTGACCACGCGCAGGCCCAGCTTCTCCAGGCACTGGCGCAGGTACAGAAGCTCGCGGCCCTTGGTGTCGAATGTGCCGACGACGTAGGCCGCGCGCGCGCTGGTCGTGGCGACTGGAAAGTCAAAGACCTGCGCGCTCGCGGCTGCGGGCGGGGCGGCCGCGGGCGGCGCCGCCGATGCCGAACGTGCGATGTCGTGCACCGGCCCCGCCGTGCCGCCGGCGTTCCAGCGCGTATAGCCGCGCACCGTGCGCTCGCCACCGGGGAGCAGATCCAGCGCAGGCTCGGCCTCGCCGTGCGCCCGGCGCACCGTGTAGACCTGCACCGTGCCCGACACGGGGTCCTCCGGCAGGGGCGGCTCGGGCTCGTCGTCCAGCCCGCCGTTGGCCCGCACGCCCAGCAGCCGCTCCTGCAGCTCTCGATCCGCTGCGAGCGCGCTCGCCGGCATCTCGTGCGCGATCCGCCCGTTGATCATCACGCCGATGCGGTCCGCCACGGCGATCGCGACGCCCAGGTTCTGCTCGATCAGCAGCACCGCGATCTCGCCGCTGGCGGCGAGCTCGCGCAGCGACTGCGCGACCTGCTCGACGATCGCCGGCGCGAGCCCTTCGGTCGGCTCGTCCATCACGAGCAGCCGGGGTTCTAGCAGCAGCGCGCGGCCGATCGCGAGCATCTGCTGCTCGCCGCCCGAGAGCTGCGCGCCGCCGTGGCCCTTGCGCTCGGCCAACCGCGGGAACATTGCATAAACACGCTCGATATCGCGCTTGCGGCGTGCGACCAGCCGCAAGGTCTCGTCCACGCTGAGCGACGGCCAGACCCGCCGCCCCTGCGGCACGTACGCGATGCCGTGCCGCGTGATCTGGTTCGGCGTGCGGCCGATCAGCTCGTCGCCGCCGAAGCGCACGCTGCCGCGCGCCGGCACGAGGCCGGTGATCGCATTGCACAGCGTCGTCTTGCCCATGCCGTTACGGCCGACGATGCCGAACACGCCCCGCTCCAGCGTGAAGCTCACGCGCTGAAGCGCATGCGCGCGGCCATAGTAGACGTCGAGCTCGTGGACGACCAGCAGCGGGCCGTGCGCACCGGCGGCGCCATCGCTGTTGCGTCCGGGCCAGCTCAGCGCCACGTCGTCGCCCCCGATGTTCTCCCTCTCCCGCTTGCGGGAGAGGGTCGGGGTGAGGGCCGACCGAGGCGCGCCGTCACCCTC
>DATEFR010000224.1:0-2826 GCA_035280545.1 Burkholderiaceae bacterium
AGGCGCTGAGCGCGAGCGTCGCGGTTCGCCCGCGCCCCGGCGCCGGCAGCGCGGCCGTCTGCTGCACCAGCATCAGGACGAGGCGCTTCAGCGCGTCCCACGGCTCTTGCGGCCAGTCCGGGTGCTTCAGGCCCTTGACGAGGCCGTCGCAGACCTGTGCGGCATCGAGAAGCTGCGCGAGGGTGTTGTCGCCGAGCAGCGGCACGACGCGTTCGAACAGCCGCTCCTTGACGCCCCAGACCCGCGCTTCGCGCAGGGCCATCGGCAGCGGCTTGCCGCCGGCCATCGCGTCCTTCACGCGCTTGAGCGAACGGATGTCCTCGGCAAGCGTCCAGTGCACGAGCACGGCCGCCTCGCCTTCGGCGCGCAGCCCTTCGAGCATGCGCAGCGCACGCGCAATCTGTCCGTCAAGCACGGCTTCGCCGAGCTTGAACACGTCGTAGCGCGCCACGTTGAGCACCGCCGCCTCGATCTGCTCGAAGCTCAGTTCGCCGGCCGGGTACAGCAGGGCGAGCTTCTGGATCTCCTGGTGCGCCGCGAGCAGGTTGCCTTCGACCCGGTCGGCAAAGAAGGCGAGGCTGCGCTGGCCTTCGTCACCGCCGCGGATGCGCTGCTGCTGTTGCGCGAGGCGCTGCGCGATCCATTGCGGCAGGGCCTTGCGCTCGATCGGGTCGACGCGGACCGTCACACCGGCGCCGTCGAGCGCGCTGAACCATGCGCTGCCTTGCTGAGTGCGGTCGAGGCGCGGCAACTGCACGAGCGTGACGGTGTCGTCGCCAAGGTTCTCGCAATAACGCTGCAGCGCTTCCGAGCCGTCCTTGCCCGGCTTGCCGGACGGTATGCGAATCTCGATCAGCTGCTTGTCGGCGAACAGGCTCAGCGCCATCGACGCGCCCAGCAGGCCGCTCCAGTCGAAGTGCGCGCCGGTGACGGTGTGGACCTGGCGCTCGCTGCAACCGGCGGCGCGCGCCGCGGCCCGAACGGCATCGCCCGCTTCCTGCGCGAGCAGCGGCTCGTCGCCCCACACGGTGTACAGCGGTCGCAGGCCCTTCTGCAGGTGGCTGGCGAGCTGATCGGCGCGGAGTTGCATCGTCTGGCTAGAAGTTCTGGATCGACGCGAGCCGGCGCAGCACCTGCGCGACGATGTCGCTTTGCATCGCGCGATACAGGAACGCCTCTTCCTGTTCCTTGCCGAGGGCCGCGCTCTCGGTGTAGCTCATGTCGCGCGTGAGCAGCAGTTCGGCAGCCGGGATCAGCTCCTTGCCGCCGGCGCCGCGGACGCGGAACTTGAAGCGCGCGCGCAGCTGGAACTCGGTGACCTGGCCAACCGCCGTGCTGGCGACGACTGTCTTCTCGCGCACATCGTCGATCGCCTCGAGCACGACCTGGGCCTGCGCAGCCGTTTCGACGACCTTGGTCGTCGTGCTGGCGTCGATGTTCATGCGCAGCTCGTCGGCAAGCGGCGAGCGGGCCTTGAAGCCGGCCAGCTGGATCGTCCGGAACCGCATCTCGGGGGCGCGCCGCAACTCGAACCCGCAGCCGCCCACGAGCGGCAACGCGAGGGCCGAGGAGAATCCCGCCGCAGCCAGAAGGAGGCTGCGGCGACGGGGCATCGGGAGCTTGCTCACACCACGACGTTGACGAGCCGACCCGGCACCACGATCACCTTCTTCGCCCGCTTGCCCTCGGCGAACTTGATGAAGTCGGGGCTGTGCAGCGCGGCATGTTCGATCGTGTGCTTGCCCGCGTCGGCCGGCACCTTGATGCTGCCGCGCAGCTTGCCGTTGACCTGCAGCATCAGCTCGATCTCGCTTTGCTGCAGCGCCGCTTCATCGACCTGCGGCCACGGCGTGTCGAGCAGCTCGCCGTGCTGCTTGGTGTAGCCGAGCTCGCTCCACAGCACGTGCGTGACGTGCGGCGCGGCCGGGTACAAGGCTCGCAGCAGGATGCCCAGGCCTTCGCGCAGCACGGCAGCGTCTGCCGGCGTTGCCGCCGCGCCGTCGCCGAGCTTCGCGCCTTCGAGCGCGTTCAACAGCTTCATCGCACCCGAGACGACCGTGTTGTATTGCAGCCGGTCGTAGTCGTGGCTGATCTGGCGCAGCAGCAGGTGCACCTCGCGGCGCAGCTCCTTCGCCGCCCCGCTCGCGCCGGTCGCGTTGGCGCCGGCGCTGTGGATGCGGTCGGCGTTCTTGGCGGCAAAGGCCCAGAGGCGGCGCAGGTAGCGGTAGGCGCCCTCGGCGCCCGAGTCGGACCAGGTCGCGCTCTGGTCGGGCGGTGCCGCGAACATCGTGAACAGGCGTGCGGTGTCGGCGCCGAACTTCTTGATGATGTCGCGCGGCTCGACCACGTTGTTCTTCGACTTCGACATCTTCTCGATGCCGCCGAGCGACACCGGCTGCCCGTCGGCGATCAGCGTCGCGCCGATCGGGTGGCCCTTGTCGTCGTACTGGACGTTCACCTCGCTCGGGTAGTACCACTGGCGCTTCCCTTCGCCTTCGCCGTCCGCCGCCTCGCGGTAGAACGACTCGTTCAGCAGCATGCCCTGCGTGAACAGCTTCGTGAACGGCTCGCCGATCTTGACGAGGCCGAGGTCGCGCATCGCCTTGGTCCAGAAGCGCGCGTACAGCAGGTGCAGCACCGCGTGCTCGATGCCGCCGATGTACTGTTCCATCGGCATCCAGTAGTCGTTGCGGGCATCGACCATCGCGCCGTGGCTGTCCGGGCAGGCATAGCGCATGTAGTACCAGGCCGAATCGACGAAGGTGTCCATCGTGTCGGTCTCGCGCTGGGCAGGCTTGCCGCACTTGGGGCAGGCGACGTTCAGGA
>DATEFR010000225.1:0-5170 GCA_035280545.1 Burkholderiaceae bacterium
TGCACAGCTGGGCGATGCTGACGGCGCGCGGCGTGCCCGACGAAGCCGGCATCCAGGCGCTGATCCGCCAGCTCGACATCCAGAACGTGTTCCTGTGCGTGGGCGCCGCGATCCGCTGGCGTGCCGCGGTCGACGCGCGGGAGCGCGAGATGTTTCGCGCGTTCGCGCTGTACGCCCTGGTCTACATGGCGATCGTGGCGCTGAACAACCGCTTCCTTGCCGCCAACCCGCTCTTCGACGCCCGCGACAGCTCGATCGTCACGATCGCGTTCGCCCTGCTGTGGGCCTTCGCGCGGCGCCGCCCGTTGCAGGCGGCGCCTGCACGCGTGGACGCGGGCGTCGTGCGCATCGTGCGCAGTGCGAGCCCGATCATCCTCGCGGTCGCGCTGCTGGTGCTGTCGCTGTTCCTGATCCGCGTCGACTACCCGGCGGGTGCGGCCGGCGTCCTGATCGCCGTGCTCGGCTACGGCGCGCGCAACATCGTCGCCCAGGTGCGCCACATCGAACGCGAGGACTCGCTGCAGCGCGACCGCAGCGAGCTGCAGACGATCGCCTGGACCGATGCGCTGACCGGCGTCGCGAACCGCCGCTACATCGACCGCGCCCTCGAGCGGGCCGCCCAGGCGCGCCGCCACGGCCGGCGCGAGACCGGGTCGTATGCCGTGCTGATGGTCGACATCGACCACTTCAAGGGCCTGAACGACCGCTACGGCCATGTCGCCGGCGACAGCTGCCTGCGCATCGTCGCGCGCACCATGCTGCACGCGCTGGCGCGCCCCGGCGACGTGCTCGCGCGCTACGGCGGCGAGGAGTTCATCGTGCTGCTGCACGATGCCGACGTGCACGGCGCGCGGATCGTCGCCGAACGCATGCGCTCGGCGGTGCAGGCGCTCGCGATCGAGCACCGGGCCAGCCCGCTCGGCGTCGTCACCGTCAGCATCGGCGTGGCGAGCGCGGCGATCGACGCGGGCACGCCGCCCGCGCAGCTCGTCGACGCCGCCGACAAGGCCCTGTATGCCGCGAAGTGCGCGGGGCGCAATCGCGTGGGCATGGCGTGATCGAGGCAAGCCCGTTCGGGCCGAGGTATCGAAGCCCTGGTGGCATCATCGCCGTGTGCCCTGTCGGCACCTGGAGCACCCCATGATCGTCGAGCGCATCTGGACCGGCAACGCCTACCGCAACTACAACTACCTGATCGCCTGCCCCGAGAGCGGCGAGGCGCTCGCGATCGACCCGCTCGACCACGGGAAGTGCCTGGCCGCCGCGAAGCACAACGGTTGGCACATCACGCAGATCCTCAACACGCACGAGCACCACGACCACACCGGCGGCAACGCCGCGGTGGTGGCCGCCACCGGCGCGAAGGTGATCGCGCACCATCGCGCGGGCTCGCGCATCGCGGGCGTCGACCGCGGGGTCAAGGCCGGCGACGTGATCAAGGTGGGCAAGACCGTCGAGCTCGAGTGCATGGACACGCCGGGCCACACGATGTGCCACATCTGCCTGCGCTCGCACACCGAACAACCGGCGCTGTTCTCCGGCGACACGCTGTTCAATGCCGGCGCCGGCAACTGCCACAACGGCGGCAACGCGCAAGACCTGTACACCACCTTCGTCGAGCAGCTCGCGAAGCTGCCCGACGGCACGCGCGTGTACCCGGGGCACGACTACATCGAGAACAACCTGCGCTTCACGCTCGCGCGAGAATCGGACAACGCGGCCGCTAAGGCGCTGCTGCCCGAGGTGGCGGGCCACGATCCGGCGACCGCGCGCGTCACCACGCTGGCGGAAGAAAAGCAGATCAACACCTTCCTGCGCCTGACCAGCCCGAGCGTGATCGCGGCGCTGCGCGAGGCGTTCCCCGACCTGCCCGAGCAGCCCGACCCGATGACGGTGTTCGTGAAGCTGCGCGAACTGCGCAACACGTGGTGAGCGCGCCGCGTCAGCCCGGGATCACGGGCTCGACCAGGTTCGCCAGCTGCAGCAGCGATTCCTGCCAGCCGAGATAGCACATCTCGAGCGGAATCACGTCCGGCAGGCCGGTCTGCGTGATGTTCAGCTCGGTGCCGCACGACACCGCGCGCAGCAGCACCGTGACCTCGATCTCGCCGGCGAGGGCGGGATCGTCGAACTTGTCGGTGTAGCGCAGCCGCTCGTTCGGCACCAGCTCGCGGTACTCGCCGCCGAACGAATGGCCCTGGCCGCTCGAGAAGCTGCTGAACGACATCCTGAACGTGCCGCCGACGCGGGCCTCGAGGTGGTGGACCTTGCAGGTGAAGCCGAAGGGCGGCAGCCACTTGGCCATCGCGTCGGCATCGAGGAAGGCGCGGTAGATGCGTTCGGGCGAGGCGCGCAGAACGCGGTGGAGCTTGACGGTGTTGGGCATGGTGATCGGTCTCGAAGCAGAGGAAGGGCCCTCTGACTCTACGACGATCGACGCCGGCTCGAATCGACAGCGCCCGACGTTAAGCAAATGAGAAGCATTCGCATTCGTGTTAGGCTCCGCGCTCGACGCAGAACCACACGAGGCAAGAAGGTGTTGATCAGAAAAACTCAGGCCGCCCCCGCGCTGCACACGGGCATCGCACTGCTGGTGCTCGCTGCGACCGGCCAGTCCGGGCGCGCGCTCGCGCAGGACGTCACGCTGCCGGCCGTGACCGTCAGGGGCAAGTCGCAGGACGACACGCCGCAGAACCTGAACGCCAAGGTCGGCGGCGGCGCGCTCGGCACCCGGACCCAGCTCGAGACGCCCTTCTCGACCACGGTCGTCAAGGGCGAGGATCTGGCCGAGCGCCAGGTCTCGAAGCTGGGCGACGTGTTCGCGCTCGACGCCTCGGTCTCCGACAACAGCGGGGCCTACAGCAGCTGGGCCAGCTACGTCACGGTGCGCGGGCTGCCGCTGGACTGGCAGAACGCGTACCGCATCGACGGCAAGCCGTTCCTGAGCTATGCCATCACGCTGCCTTACGAGCAGTTCGAGCAGATCGAGCTGCTGAAGGGCTCGTCCGGCTTCATGTACGGCTTCGGCTCGCCGGGCGGCCTGGTCAACTACGTGACGAAGAAGCCGACCGATGCGCCGGTGCGCAGCGTCGAGATCGGCTTCAAGTCCAACGGCCTGTGGAGCGAGCATGTCGACCTGGGCAACCGGTTCGGCGACGAAGGCCGCTTCGGCTACCGTCTCAACGCCACGCATGAGGAAGGCAGGACCTACAACGACGGCAGCCTGCGCCGCGACTCGCTGTCGCTCGCGCTCGACGCGCGGCTGACGCAAGACCTGCGCTGGGACTTCAACGGCCTGTACCAGCGCCGCAATTCCGCCGACCAGACGCCGTCGATCTACACCGGCTCCTACGTGGGCAGCAGCCTGCCGAGCGCGATCAGCGCGGCCAACCAGACGCTGCTCGGCGCAGGCCAGCATCTGTCGAACACGCTGCAGTTCTATTCGACCGGGCTGCAATATCGGCTCGCCCCCGAGTGGACGCTGAGCACGAGCTACAGCCACAGCAGCGCGAGGCGCAGCCGCAACGAAGGCATTTTCTATCTGACCGACGTCGCCGGCGGCTACAACGACTTCCGCTCCGACAGCGCCGAGGCCCACCGCTTCGACCAGGCGCAGGCGATGGTCGAGGGAACGCTGCGCACCGGTGCCGTCGAACACCAGGTGGTGTTCGGGGCGTCGTGGCAGAAGCAGGTCAACAAGTACAGCAGCAACGCCGTCTACCAGCAGATCGGCACCGGCAACCTCTACCGCCAGAACGCCAACGACTACGTCAGCGCGACCGACTTCTCGCTCTACCGCAACAGCGACATCACCCAGCGCGCGGTGTTCGCGAGCGACACCGTGAAGCTGTCGGACCGCTGGTCGGTGCTGGCGGGGCTGCGAAACACGAACTTCGTGCAGGACAGCTATGACACGACCGGCGTCCGATCTCCGACGCCGTACGTCAAGAATGGCGTCCTGACGCCGACGCTCGCCGTGATGTTCAAGCCTGCCGCCCACACGCTCGTCTACACGAGCTATGTCGAGTCGCTCGAGCAGGGCGCGACACCGGGCAGCACCTACGCGAACCCGCCCAACGAGCAACTGCCACCGCTGCGCAGCAAGCAATACGAGCTCGGCGTCAAGACCGAACACGAGCGCTGGAGCGCGACGGCGGCGCTGTTCCGCATCGAGCGCGGCGCCGAATACGCGAACAGCGCCAACGTGCTCGTGCAGGACGGGCTGTCGATCTACCAGGGTCTCGAGCTCGGCGCGTCGACCCGGCTCGGGTCGCAATGGCAGCTGAGCGGCAACCTGATGTGGCTCGACAGTTCCTACGAGCGCGGCAGCGGCAACCAGGGCAACCGGGTGGCCGGCGCGCCCGAGTACGTCGCCGCCGCCCAGCTGTCGTACGCCGTGCCCCAGGTGCCTGGCCTCAAGCTGTCGGCCGACGCGAAGTACACCGGCGCCACCATGCTGAATGCGTCGAACGGGATCAAGCTGGCGGGCTACGTGCTGGGCAACGTCGGTGCCAGCTACACCACGCGCATCGCCGGCCACGACACGACCTTCCGCGCCGCCGTCAACAACGTCGCCGACAAGCGCTACTGGGAGTACCAGTACGAGAACTACATCAAGCCGGGCGACCCGCGGACCTACAGCCTGAGCGCGAAGCTGGACTTCTAGCGAATCGGAGCAGCGGGCCCGCCCCGGCGCGCCAGGGCCGCGAGCCCGTGCGCGCTTGCCGACGCCCGCCACGCCTGCCAAGATGACGCGCCTGCCCGGAGCGCAGCGCAGTCACTCATGGAGAGCGCCATGCTCGTCTTTCGCCAACTCTTCGACCCGCAATCGTCCACGTACACCTACCTGCTCGGCGATTCGGCATCCGGCGAGGCGCTGCTCATCGACCCGGTGTTCGAGCATGTGCGGCGCGACGCCGCGTTGCTGCGCGAGCTGGGGCTGCGCCTGGTCGCCACGCTGGACACGCATGTGCATGCCGACCACGTCACCGGCGCCTGGTTGATGAAGCTCGGCAGCGGCAGCCGGATCATGGTGTCGCAGGCGTCGCAGGCCACCAACGCCGACCGCCTGCTGGTGCATGGGGAGCGGGTGTCGTTCGGCGCCCGCCACGTCGAGGTGCGCGCCACGCCGGGGCACACGAGCGGCTGCCTGACCTATGTGCTCGACGAC
>DATEFR010000226.1:0-2967 GCA_035280545.1 Burkholderiaceae bacterium
TTGTCGACCTGGACCGCCGGCTGAGTCTGGCGATGGCGTGCGCGCTCGAACCAGAAGCCGCCGCTGATGCGCTGGTTGTCCAGCGTGTAGGTCAGCGTGGTCGTCACACCGGGACGATAGGTCTGGGTCAGGCTGCCGCGATAGACCAGCACGGTGTCCTGCGTGTCGCCGTCACCGTTGATGTCGCCGATGCCGCCGTGCACCCCCGTTGTCGACTCGGTCAGCGTGGTCTGCTGCGTGCCGCCAGTGCCGTAGCCGTACCAGAAGTACGGGTTGACGTCGAGGCGCAGCTTGTCGTTCAGCGCGAACGTGCCCTTGCCCGTCAGCAGATAGTTCTCGAACGGGTTCAGCGAGTAGCCGTAGTACGCGGGCGACGGATTCGCATCGGTCTGCTTCGTGCCGGCCACCGGCGTCTGATGCTGCGGGATGACGTTCGAGTAGTCCGCGTAGTAGCCGTTCGCGGCCCACTGCGCCTGGTTCCACGACTGGAAGTTGTTCGTGACCGCGCGGTTGTAGAGCAGCGTCGCGCTCAACTTGTTGGTGTTGCCCAGGTCGTACTCGGCCGCGGCGTCGAGGTGCTTGCGGCTCGCGCGGCCGTAGCCCTTCCACTTGTCGACCTTCGAGTCGGACACCGACAGGTAGCCCTTGAAGTCGCCGATCTTGCCGGTATTGACGCGCCCGAACAGCCGGTAATAACCGAGCTGGCCACCCGAGAACGACACACGCGTCACCTGCTCGTCGGTCGGTGCGCACGACACGATGCCGACATTGCCGCCCGACGCGCCGACGTGCGGCGAGTCGGTATCCGGCGCACCTTGCGTGATGTACAGCGTGCACAGGTTCTCCGCGTCGACGTATTCCTGCGGGAACACCGAGAAGCTGCCCGAGTCGTTGACCGGCGCGCCGTTGATCGTGAAGCCCATCTGGTCGCTGTTGTAGCCGCGCACGCGCAGGTTGCCGCCGAACATGCCGGTCGCGTCGAAGCTCGAGCTGTTCACGCCGGGCAGCAGCGACAGTGCCTGGAACGGGTTGCTGCTCGAGCGCATCTTCTCGAGCTGGGCCTTGGTCACCGAGCTGCGGGCCTTGGGCGCGTCTTCATCGATCAGAAGGCCGGTGCCCAGCTTGTCGCCGTTGCCGGTGACGTTGACTTTTTCGAGTTCCTGCGGCGCGGACGATTGCGCGTGCGCGGAGGTGCCGAGCAGCGAGAGCGCCGCCAAGGCGATGACGTTCAGCGTGAACAACGGGCGCATGGAGAGCGTGTCCTTTCCTGGAGGTGGCTTCGAAGGTTCTGTTGTCTGTTGTGTGCAAGCGGCTGGACGAACACGCAAACGTTTTCGTCCAGCCACTCGGGCCTGAGTGGCCCGGCAACATTCAGCAAAGAGCTTGCCAGCGCGCCGTTAAAACTTCGTTACAAGGCCTGTTTACATTGCAAAGGCAGGCCTGGCGATCGAAATCACGTGCTCCGGATGAAGCACGCGTGGTATTCGGCCAACAGCCGGGGGGCGTCGACGCCAACGCAGACCGCCTGCGCCGGCAGCCCGTTCCAATCGGTGGCCGGGAAAGCGCGCCCGGCGATGGCCTGGATGGTCTGCCCGGCGGCGATGCCGTCGCCGACCACGCGCACCGCACCGCGACGCAACGTGAACGCACCGGGATCGAGCGCACACGCGACCGCGCTTGGGTCGTGCGAGTAGATCCCGCCGCCGGTGCGCGCGTTGTAGAAGTTCTCGTAGTGGCGCGTGATCTCGCGGATGAACGCGCCCTCGTCGCCGCCGTCGCGGCCCAGCGCATCGAGGTACGCGCCGTCCATCAGCACCTCGTGGGTCACGTCCAGGCCGACGATGGTCACGTCCCAGCGCGACGTGAAGACCAGGTCGGCCGCATGCGGATCGCTGGCCGCGTTGGCCTCGGCGACCGGCGAGACATTGCCGCTGTGCCCGTTGACGCCGAACGCGCCGCCCATCACGACGACCTTGCGGACGTGCTCGACGAGCTGCGGATCGTCGCGCAACGCGAGCGCGAGGTTGGTTAGCGGCCCCACCGCCACCAGCACCAGCTCGCCCGAGTGCCGGCGTGCCAGCTCGCTGATGAGCTGCGGCGCCGTCTGGCGCTCGGCGCGGCGGCGCTGCGCCGGCGGCAGTGTGTTCGTGTTGCCCATGCCGTCGCGCCCGTGCACGACTTCGGGGAAGTCGCCGGCCGGCCGCACCAGCGCCTGCGCCGCGCCGCGCGCGATCGGCACCTCGAGGCCGAAGCGCTCGCACAGCGCGAGCGCGTTGTGGGTCGTGGTCTCGATCGAGGCATTGCCGAACACGGTGGTCACGCCGACCAGCTCGGCGCGCGGGTCGCGCGCGAGCATCAGCAAGGCCATCGCATCGTCGATGCCAGGGTCGGTGTCGAACAGGATCTTCATGAGGGCACTTCTTCTCCGGTCAAACGTTCGATCAGCACCGGCGCGTCGGGCGGCGGTGCATCGGCGATTTCGATCAGCTCGGCGAGCCGCGAGCAGGCGGCTTCGGCTGCGGCTTCATCGGCGGCATGCACGATCGCGAGCGGGCCGCCGGCGGCTACCCGCTCGCCGAGCGCGACGACATCGGCCAATCCGACACGATGGTCGATCGCATCACCGGTGCGGCGCCGGCCGCCGCCGAGCTCGACGACCAGCACGCCGATCTCGCGGGTCGCCATCCGGCGGACCCAGCCGGCCCGCGGCGACGCGACCGCGCGCCGCACCGGCGCGACCGGCAGATGAGCGTGGGCCCGCTCGACAAAATCGGCAGGCCCGCCGAGCGCGGCGACCATGCGGGCGAAGCGCTCCAGCGCCTGGCCGCTGGCCAACGCGGCATCGACGCGCGTCAGCGCATGGTCCATCGTGTCCGCGAGGCCCCCGATGCAGAGCAGCTCGGCGCTCAGCGCGCGCGTCACCGCGAGCAGGCGCGGCTCGGACCGGTCGTTGTGCAGCACGGCCAA
>DATEFR010000227.1:0-2890 GCA_035280545.1 Burkholderiaceae bacterium
CGCCGCCGAAGCCGATCACGCAATCGACCTGATGGGCCAGCGCCCGGCTCACGGCCTCGCCGATGACACTTTCGGGCGGATCGGCCTGCACGTCCGAGAAGACAGTGAACGCGACACCCTGGTTCATGAAGCCGGCCAACGAAGCAGCCAGCGTGCCCGCCGCGAGCAGACCGGGATCGGTGACGACGAGTGCGCTGCGGCAGCCCATCGCGGCGACGCGCTCCGCCAGCCGCCTCGCTCCGCCGCAGGCCACGCTCAGAGAACGTGTGCTGTTGAACTCGAAATCCTGCATCGCCTGGGTGCTCCGCCATCCATTACTTGCATTATTGGACTTAGTTGACGAGCATTGCAAGCGAAGACGCGAGAACATGGGGGAAACACCTGAGCTTTAGACTCGCAGCTTCGGCGGGCTGGCTCCCGACTCTCGCCGCATCTTTGACGACAAGCATGGCCATCACGTCCGGATCACCTGCCGCCACCACCCTGGCAGCGTCCAGGAAAACAACCCGCTCCGCACCGCGCAAGACCGCCGCGAAGGCGACGCCGCGCGAGCGCAATTGCTCGGTGGGCCGGACCATAGACGTCATCGGCGACGGCTGGACGTTCATGGTCCTGCGCGAGTGCTACTTCGGCGTCCGGCGCTTCGAGAAGTTCAAGGAGATGCTCGGCCTGCCGCGCACGACGTTGACCGATAGACTGCGCAAGCTGACGTCGCTGGGCCTGCTGCGGCAGGTTCCGTATTCGGAACGTCCGCTGCGCTACGAATACCACCTCACGCGAGTCGGCGTCGACCTCTACCCGGTCATGCTGGCGCTGATGTCCTTCGGCGATAAGTGGCTGGCCGGCCGCAAGGGCAAGCCGCTGCAACTGGTCCACCAGCGCTGCGGCAAGCCCTGCAGTGCCATCGTCGTCTGCTCGGCTTGCAAGGTCGAGATCCTGCCGAGCCGCGTGTCGTATCGCGACGGCCCCGGAGCCGGCACCAGCCCCGTGCGGCTCGATCGCAAGAGCCGGCGCTCGACCGATCCCACCGCGCTGGAGCGCCGGCGCCCGAGCTCGGTTGCGCGAGCGCTGCAGGTCATCGGCGATCGCTGGAGCTTCATGATCATCCGCGAGGCGTTCTTTCGGGTCCGCCGCTTCGACGACCTGCAGACCCGCCTCGGCATCGCGCCCAACATCCTGACCGATCGCCTGGGTCGGCTGGTCGCCGACGGGGTGTTCCGTCGTGTGCAGTACCAGACCGGCCCGGACCGCTACGAGTATCGGTTCACCGAGAAGGGCAAGGATCTCTTCGGTTCGATGATCGCGATGCTGAGCTGGGGCGACAAGTGGCTGTCGGGCGGCGAGCCGCCCCTGATCCTGACGCACGCGGACTGCGGCAAGGACTTCGACCCGATGGTCGCCTGCGACCAATGCCGGGAGGCCCTCGTCGCCACCGAGATGCGTTACGTCATGCACTACCGGGATCCGGCTACTTCTTGACCAGCGGGCACGCGCTCTCCGCGAGCGGGCGGAACGCCACGTCGGCCGGGATCGTGGCGCGCAGCTTGTAGTAGTCCCACGGGTACTTGGACTCCGACGGCTTCTTCACTTCGTAGACGTACATGTCGTGAACCATGCGGCCGTCCTCGCGGATCCGGCCGTTGGTGGCGAAGAAGTCGTTGATCGGCGTCGCCTTCATCTTCGCCATCACCGCGCCGGCCTCGTCGGTGCCGGCGGCCTGGACGGCCTTGAGGTAGTGCAGGGTCGACGAGTAGTCGCCAGCATCGCCCATGTGCGGCATGCGCTTCATGCGCTCGAAGAAGCGCTTGGACCAGGCGCGGGTCGCGTTGTCGCGGTCCCAGTAGAACGCATCGGTCAGCAGCATGCCCTGCGCAGTCGCCAGGCCGAGCGAGTGCACGTCGGTGACCCAGACCAGCAGACCGGCGATCGTCTGCCCGCCGCTTGCGATGCCGAACTCGTGCGCGGACTTCACGGCATTGACGAACGATGTGCCCGACCCGGCCATCGCAACCACCTTCGCCTTGGAATCCTGGGCTCGCAGGAGAAACGACGAGTGATCGCTGGCCTCGACCGGGTAGCGCACCGAACCCACGATTCTGCCGTTGCGCGCCTTCAGGATCGCGCTGGTGTCGGCCTCGAGCGCGTGCCCGAACGCGTAGTCGGCCGTGAGGAAGAACCAGGTGTCCATGCCTTTGTCGAGCAGCGCACGCGCCGTTCCGTTGGCCAGCGCGTACGTGTCGTAGGCGTAGTGGATGCTGTTGGGCGTGCAGGAGTCGTTCGTCAGGCGCGACGAGCCCGAGCCATTGACGATGGCGATCCGGTTGCGCTCCTTGGCCACGTTGACGACCCCCAGCGCGATCGCCGAGTTGATCAGGTTCGTCACCATGTCGACCTTCTGGGTGTCGAACCATTCGCGCACTTTCGCCAGTGCGACGTCGGGCTTGTTCAGGTGATCGGCCGAGATGACCTCGATCGGCATCCCCAGCACCTTGCCGCCGAAGTCCTCGACGGCCATCTGAACCGCGGTGACGGCGCCCTTGCCCGACTCGTGCGAGAACTGACCCGACATGTCCGTCAGCACGCCGATGCGCACGACGTTGTCGGACACCTTGGACTGCGCGGAGCCGGCGGCGGAGATGAGAGCGGCCGCGGCGGCGACCAGGCTCGAGACGAGCAGACGGGAGACGTTCATGAAGGACCTCGGCAGTTGTCGCGGGGACGGTGCATGCATCAGCGCGACCCTGTCGATCCACCAATGCAAGTCACAAGCTTAGTCCAGTTATGAAAGTCATCATCGGGAATTTCCCGGAACGGGCGCACGCGCGCTCGTTCCGGACGCGTCAGCGGTCGAACGCCGAAATGAGCCCGGCCGGCCGTGGCGGGTGCTGCA
>DATEFR010000228.1:0-16783 GCA_035280545.1 Burkholderiaceae bacterium
GAATAGTGATGGGACTCGGCCACCACCCCCTCCAGTCACGGGATGCGGGAGACGCCCGGGCGGTACTTTTGCACGCTACGCGTGTCGACGCTGCGCATGCGGTGGACGCGCCTCATCAGCACGCTGGTGATGGGCTGTCCTGGCGGAGAGGGAGGGATTCGAACCCTCGGTACGGGGTTACCGTACGCCTGATTTCGAGTCAGGTACATTCGACCACTCTGCCACCTCTCCGATGGGTCTCAGCCCCGGCGCCTTGCAGCGGCCGGGTGTCGTCGAGCCGCGCATTCTAGCCCAACGCGGCGCCGATTCTCACGCGCCGATTTGCCTCGGGCCGTTCATTGCGACCGCAGCGTCGTCAGTCCGCCCATGTACGGGTGCAGCGCCTCCGGCACGTCGACCGAGCCGTCGGCATTCTGGAAGTTCTCGAGCACCGCGACCAGCGTGCGCCCGACCGCGAGGCCCGAGCCGTTCAGCGTATGCACGAACTCGTTCTTCCCTTGGGCGGTCTTGTAGCGCGCGTGCATGCGGCGCGCCTGGAATGCGTCCATGTTCGAACACGAGCTGATCTCGCGGTACGTGCCTTGTGCCGGCACCCAGACCTCGAGGTCGTAGGTTTTGCTCGCGCCGAAGCCCATGTCGCCGGTGGACAGCGCCACCACGCGATACGGCAGGCCGAGCTTCTTCAGGATCGCCTCGGCATGGCCGACCATCTCGTCCAGCGCCTCAGCGCTGTGCTCGGGCTGGACGATCTGCACCATCTCGACCTTGTCAAACTGGTGCTGGCGAATCATGCCGCGGGTGTCGCGCCCGGCACTGCCGGCTTCGCTGCGGAAACACGGGCTGTGCGCGGTGAGCTTGATCGGGAGCTCGGCCGCCGCCAGCACTCGCTCGCGCACGGTGTTGGTCAGCGAGATCTCGGAGGTCGAGATCAGGTACTGCTCGTGGCCGGTCGCGGCGACCGCTTCGCCGCCCTCGCCTTGCTCGCCGCGGTAGACCCAGAACGCCTGGTCCTTGAACTTCGGCAACTGGCCGGTGCCTTCGAGGATCTCGCGGTTGACGATGTACGGCGTGTAGCACTCGATGTAGCCGTGCTCGCGCGTCTGCACATCGAGCATGAACTGGGCGAGCGCGCGATGCAGCCGCGCGGCCGGACCGCGCAGGAACGTGAAGCGCGAGCCCGAGAGCAGCGCGCCGGTGTCCTGGTCCAGGCCCAGCGGGGCGCCGATGTCGACATGGTCGCGCACCGCAAAATCGAAGTTGCGCGGTGTGCCCCAGCGTCGCACCTCGACATTGGCGCTCTCGTCGGCGCCGACCGGCACGTCGTCCTGCGGCAGGTTCGGCACTGCCATCAGCATCGCCGAGAGTTCGGCCTGGATCGCGTCGAGCCGCTCGGCCGACGCCTTCAGCTCATCGCCCAGCCCGCCGACCTCGCGCATGACGGCCGACGTGTCCTCGCCTTTCGCCTTGAGCTGGCCGATCTGCTTGGACAGCGCATTGCGCCGCGCCTGCAGTTCCTCGGTGCGGGTCTGGATGGTCTTGCGTTCCGACTCGAGCACACCGAAGCGTTCGACGTCGAGAAATGGCTGCGGAGACTCGCGGCGCTCCAACCGTTGGATGACCTGCGCAAGATCCTTGCGCAGCAGATTGATGTCGAGCATGCGCGGATTGTAGGCAGCTGCGCGTCGTCGGCCGCGTGCGCGCAGCCGTACACACGGCCGCGCGGCCGCCAGCGCCGCCGGCTCAGGCGAGCTGCGGCTGCAGCGGGCGGGTGAACGCGATCGTGTGCGCCTGCGCGGCGTGCTGCGCCTCGCGCGCATCGCACAGCACGCGCGATGCGCAATCGGCGCAACGCCCGCACTGGGTCGCGACGCCGAGGTCGAACTGCAAGCACTCGAGGCTGTGCGCGCCATCGGCCGCAGCCTGGCGGATTTGCTGGTCGGAGATCCGACGGCACACACACACGATCATGACGTTCCTCTCGCTCTCACCGGCCCTGCGGCCTCACGCATTCACGCAATCAACTCGCATCGCCCATCTGCGACTGCAGATAGTTCTCCAGCCCGACCTTGCCGACCAGATCGATCTGAGTCTCGAGGAAGTCGATGTGTTCCTCGGTGTCATCCAGGATGCCTTGCAACAGGTCGCGCGAGACGTAGTCGCGCACCGACTCGCAGTACGCGATGCCGTCCTTGATCGTCCCCTGCGCGCCGGTCTCGGACTGAAGGTCGCACTGCAGGACCTCCGGCACGTTCTCGCCGATCAGCAGCTTGCCGAGGTCCTGCAGGTTCGGCAGTCCCTCGAGCACGAAGATGCGCTCCATCAGCTTGTCGGCGTGTTTCATCTCACCGATCGACTCTTCGTATTCCTTCTTCGCCAACTTGTCGAACCCCCAGTGCTTGAGCATGCGGTAGTGCAGGAAGTACTGGTTGGTCGCAGTCAGTTCGTTCTTCAGTTGGGCGTTCAGGTACTCGATGACTTTGGGATCGCTCTTCACGTGTCAGCTCCTTCAGCTTGTGGGTTCGTTGTTCAGCGGGCACACACAAGCATTGTGGATCGACAACGGACGCGCGACGACAGGTTCACCACAGACTGCCGACTCGATGCGGATGCTATCATTATTGCAAATCGTTCGCATTAACACTTCAAATTCAGAGGGTGATCGAAGGTGGCGATCCGCATCGCGGGGCAAGGGTGGGCCGGCGCATGGGCGCTCGTCGTATTGGGCATACTGGCCGGTTGCGGCGGGGGCGGCGGAGACAGCGCCTCGTCGTCCAATCTGCCGACTGAAACCGCGCTGTCGGCGCAGGCGCAACTGGGCGAGCGCATCTTCTCGGACGTGACGCTGTCGGCCTCGGGCCGGCAGTCGTGCGCAACCTGTCACGTCGAGGCCAGCGGTCACGCGCCGGACAACGCGCTGGCAGCTCAGTTCGGCGGCGCGCTGCTCGACCAGCAGGGCAGCCGCACCGCGCCGTCGATCAACTACCTGTCGTTCAACACGTCGTTCCACTTCGACTCGGAAGGCACGCCGACCGGCGGCTTCTTCTGGGACGGCCGCGTCAACACGCTGCAAGAGCAGGCAGGCAAGCCGTTCCTGCAGCCCAACGAAATGGCCAACGCGAGCGTGGCCGAACTGATCGGCCGGGTCTCCAAGGCCTCGTACGCCGACGAGTTCAAGAAGGTGTTCGGCGACGACATCTTCGACCGCCCGGACGACGCGTTCGACCGGCTGACGCTCGCGCTGCAGGCCTACCAGCGCGAGGACACCGGCTTTCGCAATTTCACGAGCAAGTACGACGAGTTCCTGCGCGGCAACGTGACGTTGACCGACCAGGAGATGCGCGGGCTTGCCCTCTTCAACAACCCGACCAAGGGCAACTGTCAGGCTTGCCATCCGTCGGCCAAGGGCAGCGACGGCAGTTTCCCGCTGTTCACCGATTTCACCTACGACAACCTGGGCGTGCCGCGCAACCCCGAGCTGAAGCAGAACGACGACGCGAGCTTCTACGACCTCGGCCTTTGCGGGCGCGCCGACCTGGCAAGCCGCACCGACTTGTGCGGCGCGTTCAAGGTGCCGTCGCTGCGCAACGTCGCGATCCGCCAGGCGTACTTCCACAACGGCCGCTTCAAGTCGCTGAAGGACGTGGTCACGTTCTACGTGCAGCGCGACACCAACCCCGAGAAGTGGTACCCGCTGAACGCCGACGGCAGCGTCAAGAAGTTCGACGACCTGCCGGTCGAGTACCACGCGAACGTCAACACGACCGAGGTTCCGTACAACCGCCAGCTCGGCGATACGCCGGCCCTCAGCGATGCCGAGGTCGACGACGTGATCGCGTTCCTGCAGACCCTGACAGACGGGTATCGCCGCTGAGCGCGGCCCGCTCGTTCGACACCGCCGTCCCCGGCAACTGACGACAACAAGACCTCCGGAGCCTCCGATGCCACTTTCGTTTCCGAACCTGCGCCCCACCCTCCTCGCGATGAGCATCGCCATCGGCCTCGCGGCGTCGGCGAGCGGCGCATCGGCCCAGACCGCGACCGAGGCCGAGCTCGCGCGCAAGCTCGACCAGCTCGCCGCCGAGCTTGCGCAGGTCAAGGCACAGCTCGCCCAGATGCAGAAGGACAGGGCAGCCACGGCGCCGGTCGCGGCTGCCGCGCCTGCATCGGCACCTGCAGGAACGGCCACTGCGGCTACGGCGCCAGCCGCGACGACCGCGGCAGCGCCGGTGGCGGCACCAGCGCCATCCAGCGAACCCGCGACCGTGCTGACTTCCTACGGCGAGCTCAACTACAACCGCCCGACCCGCGCGAGCGAGAACGCACAGGCCGACATGCGCCGCTTCGTGCTCGGCTACCAGCACCGCTTCGACGCCAAGACCAAGGTCGTCACCGAGCTCGAGGTCGAGCACGGCGTATCGTCGGCCGACGATCCGGGCGAGGTCGAGGTCGAGCAGGCCTACATCGAGCGCCAGCAGACGGCGACATGGGCGGCGCGCGCCGGCCTGTTCCTGATCCCCGCCGGCCTGCTGAACGAGAACCACGAGCCGACCGCGTACTACGGCGTCGAGCGCAACTTCGTCGAGACCGCGATCATCCCCAGCACCTGGCGCGAAGGCGGGCTGCAGTTCATCGGCAACTTCGAGAACGGCCTGACCGCGCAGTTCGGCGTGACGACCAGCTTCGACCTGAACAAGTGGGACGCGACCTCGAC
Source organism: Burkholderiaceae bacterium (assembly GCA_035280545.1). Taxonomy (GTDB): domain Bacteria; phylum Pseudomonadota; class Gammaproteobacteria; order Burkholderiales; family Burkholderiaceae_C; genus DATCSE01. The sequence goes on from DATEFR010000228.1 coordinate 4,712, forward strand.
CGAAGGCCGCGAATCGCCGCTCGGCTCCATCCACCAGGAGATGGCGCTCGCCAAGGCGCGCGACCTCGCGGTGTTCGGCGCGCTGAACTGGCGCGGCGTGCCGGGGCTGCTGCTCGGCGGCTCGCTGTTCACCGGCAACGCGACCCATGCACAGGCGACGACGCAGTCGCGCGTCACGCTGTGGGATCTGCACGCGCGCTGGACGCCGGGCCGCTGGGACCTCTCAGGTGTCTACAGCCGCGGCACGATCTCGAATACCGACGTGCTCAATGCGCCGCTGGTCGGCAACACGACGCTGATCCCGAAGTCGTTCGACGGCTGGTACCTGCAGGGCGCGTACAAGGTCTGGTCCAGCGAAGACTACGCGCTCTCGCCGTTCCTGCGCTGGGAGCAGTACAACACCGCGCGGTCGTATGCCGACCTCGGCCCGGGCCTGACGCCCGACGCGGCACCCACCGAACGCGTCGTCACGTTCGGCGCGAACTTCCAGATCACGCCGCAGATCGTCGTGAAGGCCGACTACCAGCGCTTCCGCGAGAACAAGGACCTGAACCGCGTGAACCTCGGCCTGGGCTGGAGCTTCTGACGATGCGCCTGACGCTCGCTTCGGCGGTCGCCGCGGTCTCGGCTGCGGCGCCGGCGAGCGCATTCGCGATCGACTACCTGAGCGCCGAACAGGCCGCGAAGCTGATCTTCCCCGACGCCGACGCGTTCGAGGTACGCGACGTGACGCTGGACGCCGCCACGCTGCAGCAGCTAGGCGCACAAGGCGTCAGCGCGCGCTCTGCGCGCTGGCCGGTCCGCGTCGCGAAGCACGGCGGCAGCACGCTCGGCTTCGTCGTGACCGACGCGGTGATCGGCAAAGTCGAGTTGATCGACTATGCGGTCGGCATCGCGCTGGACGGCAGCGTCAAGCAGATCGAGATCCTGTCGTACCGCGAAAGCCACGGCTTCGAGGTGCGGCTGCCGGCGTGGCGCAAGCAGTTCGTCGGCAAGGGTGCCGGCGCGGCGATCAAGGTCGGCGAAGACATCGCCAACATCAGCGGCGCCACGCTGAGCTGCACGCACGTGACCGACGGCGTGCGCCGCATCGTCGCGGTCATCGCCGCGGCGCGGCGCAACGGAACGCTGGGGTGACGGCCAGCCCCATGCCCGCCACGATCCGGCGTGCCCGGCCTTTGCTGGGCACGCTGGTCGAAGTGGGCCTGTGCCTCGAACACCACCCGATGACCGCCATCGCCGCGGCCTTCGCCGAAATCACGCGACTGCAAGCCCTGCTGTCGCGCTTCGATCCCGGCAGCGAGATTGCACGCTTCAACAGGCTGCCGCCCGGCAGCCGCATGGCGGTAGCCCTCGCGACGCGCGAGGTCCTCGCGTTCGCCCGGCAGCTCGCCGACGACACCGGCGGCGCCTTCGACATCACGCTCGGCAGCGCGCCGGACGGCTGGCATCTCGATGCCGACGGCTGCTTGCACAAACGGGTCGCACAGACCCGACTCGATCTCGGCGGGATCGCCAAAGGCTACATCGTCGACCGTGCCGTACAGGCCTTGCGCGAGCACGGCGCCGGGGCCGGTTGGGTCAATGCCGGCGGCGACCTCCGCGCCTTCGGGGAGATCGACGTGCCGATCGTGCTGCGCGACGAATCGCACGGCGGTGCGCGCCCGTTCGCGCAGCTGGCCGACGGCGCGTTCGCGACCAGCCACTATGGCGTGGAAACGCGCTCGCAACTGTCCCGGTTCGCCCCGAGGCATCGAGGGGCTCAACACGCAGCAAACTGCCACGTCAGCGTCGCCGCACCGCACTGCCTGCACGCCGACGCGCTGACCAAGATCGTCGCGCTGAGCGGCGATACTTCGCACCCGCTGCTCGCGCGCTACGGCGCGCAGGCCTGGCTGCACTGAATTCGGGCGACGCGCAGGTCGCGCCGCGCGGCTCCCGAAGCACCTCCGATCTCCGCCCCACCCCCGATGTCCCGCTTCGCCCATCGACTCGCCGCCTGGCAGCGCGCCGTGCTGTACGCCAGCGGTGCACTGCTGTTGGCCAGCGGCGCGGCCTGGCTCGCCGTCCACTACACGATCGGTGCCGGCGCCGGCGAGCTGCCGCACCCGCTCGAGGCCTGGCTGATGCGGCTGCACGGCCTGGCCGGGTTCGGCGCGCTGTTCATGCTGGGCGTGCTCGCCGCCCATCACATTCCGCACGGCTGGCGGCTGAGCTCGCGGCACCGCTACGCGCGCCAGCGCGGCAGCGGGCTGCTGCTGTGCACGCTCGCGGCGCTGCTCGCGCTGACCGGCTACGCGCTGTACTACTTCGCGCCCGAAGCGGTGCGGCCGGCACTGGGCTGGGTGCATAGCGCGTTCGGCATCGCGATCGGCGCGCTGCTGCTGCAGCACCGGCGCGGCACGCGCACCGACTGAGGCGGATCAACCCGCGCAAGCAGTGGGGGCGGGAACTTCTCGCCCAAATGAGAGACAATCTCATTCTCACTCGTGTTTGATTTGAGTCGATGCTGCTGAACGAACTGCCCAACGGGGCCCGCGCGGTCGTCGAGCGCGTGGTCGCGGCGTCGGCCGATGTCGATGCGGTTGCACTGCGCCGCCTCGTCGAGCTGGGCTTCATCCCCGGCGAGCCGCTGCAACTGCTGCGCCGCGGCCCGGGTGGGCGCGAGCCGCTCGCGGTCCTGATCGGTGAAACGATGTTCGGTCTGCGCCTGCTCGAAGCGCAGTGCATCGAAGTGAGGCCGGCTTGAGCGCCGTCGCAAGTCACACGCTCGAAGGCCACGGCGGGGCGCCGTGGAACATCGCGCTGGTCGGCAACCCGAACTGCGGCAAGACCGCGCTGTTCAACCTGCTGACCGGTGCGCGCCAGAAGGTTGCGAACTACGCTGGCGTCACGGTCGAGCGCAAGGTCGGGCTGGCGCGGCTGCGCAACGGGCAGACCATCTCGGTCGTCGATCTGCCGGGCGCGTACAGCCTCTCGCCGGCCACGCCGGACGAGCAGGTCACGCTGGACGTGATCCTCGGCAAGCGTGCCGGCGAAGCCGCGCCGGACGCGATCGTCGCAGTCGTCGATGCGACCAACCTGCGCCTGAACCTGCGCCTGGTGCTGGAGCTGAAGCAGCTCGGCCGGCCGATGATGGTCGCGCTGAACATGGCCGACGTCGCGCGCTCGCAGGGTCTGGCGATCGACGTCGCGAAGCTCTCGGCCGAGCTCGGTTGCCCGGTCGTCGAAACCGTCGCGGTCAAGCACGATGGCCATGCCGCGCTGCTCGCGCTGATGGAGCGTCAGTTCCACGATGCCGCACCCGCCGCTCGGGCCATCGATGCCGGCGGCGCGAACCACGCGTCGCCCGAACAACTGCAGCGCGAAGTACGCCGCATCCTCGCGATCGCGGCGCCGAATGCCGCGCAGTTCCAGCGCTTCCACCACCGGCTGGACGCCGCGGTGATGCACCCGGTCGGCGGCCTCGCGATCCTCGCGGTCGTGCTGTTCCTGATCTTCCAGGCCGTGTTCTCGTGGGCCAACGTGCCGATGGACGCGATCAAGGAAGGCATGGCCGCGCTCGGCGACTGGACCACCGCGCACATGGCCGAAGGGCCGCTGCGCAGCCTGCTGGTCGACGGTGTGATCGCCGGGGCCGGCAGCGTGATCGTGTTCCTGCCGCAGATCCTGATCTTGTTCTTCTTCATCCTGATTCTCGAGGACTCGGGCTACCTGCCGCGCGCCGCGTTCCTGCTCGACAACCTGATGGGCAAGGTCGGCCTTTCCGGCCGCGCCTTCATTCCGCTGCTGTCGAGCTTCGCCTGCGCGATTCCGGGGATCATGGCGACGCGCACGATCGCGAACTGGCGCGACCGGCTCGCGACCATCATGATCGCGCCGCTGATGACCTGCTCGGCGCGACTGCCGGTCTACGCGCTCCTGATCGGCGCATTCGTGCCGAATCGCAGCGTGGGTGCGTTCAATCTGCGCGGACTGACGCTGTTCGCGCTGTACGTCGCCGGCGTGATCTCGGCGATGGCGGTCGCGTGGCTGTTCAAGCGCGTCTGGCTGAAGAGCCGCTACCAGCCGCTGATGCTGGAGCTGCCGCCGTACCGCGTGCCGGGCATGCGCAATCTGGTGATCGGCCTGTGGGAGCGCGCGCGCATCTTTCTGAAGCGGGTCGGCGGGATCATCTTCGCGCTGATGGTCGTGCTGTGGTTCCTCTCGAGCTACCCGGCACCGCCTGCAGATGCGACCGGCCCGGCGATCCAGTACAGCATCGCCGGCTGGCTGGGCCAGGCGCTGCAGCACGTGTTCGCGCCCATCGGTTTCAACTGGCAGATCTCGATCGCACTGGTGCCCGGGCTCGCGGCGCGCGAGGTCGCGGTCGGCGCGCTCGGCACCGTGTATTCGATGTCGGCCGCCGGCGAAGGCGTGGCCGATGCGCTGTCGCCGGTGATTGCCCAGGGCTGGTCGCTCGCGACCGCGTATTCGCTGCTCGCCTGGTACGTGTTCGCGCCGCAGTGCATCTCGACGCTGGCGGTCGTGCGGCGCGAGACCAACTCGTGGCGCTACCCGGTGCTGATGGCCGCGTATCTGTTCGTGCTCGCCTATCTCGCGGCGTTCGCGACCTACCGGGTCGCGCTGTTGTTGGGAGCCTGACGCCATGCATCATCTGCAATCGTTGATCGTCGCGCTGCTCGTGATCGGCTGCAGTGCTTATGCCGCGTGGGCGCTGATGCCCGCCGTCGCGCGGCGCGGGCTCGCGAAGCAGTTGTTGCGCCTGCGCTGGCCGGCGCCTGTCGCAACAAGACTGCAGCGCGCTGCGAGCGTATCGTCGGGCTGCGGCTGCGACGGCTGCGATGCGGCCGCCGCACCGCGCGCCAACTCCAACGGCGGCAGCGTCCAGAAGATCGTGATGTTCCAGCGCCGCCGCTGAGCAGCGGCGGAGTTCAGGCGACCGACTGGCTCATCGCCTTGTCGCCCAGCCCCTTGGGCAGCGGGAAGTGCACCTTCTCGTCGACCCCGTCGAGCTTGCGCACCGAGACAGCACCGAGCGCGCGCAAGCGCTCGATCACCTGCTGCACCAGGATCTCAGGCGCCGATGCGCCGGCGGTCAGCCCGACGCGGCGCTTGCCAACGAACCACTCGGGCTTCAAATCGTCGGCCGAGTCGACCATATGGCCTTCGGCGCCCAGGCGCTGCGCGAGTTCGCGCAGGCGGTTGCTGTTCGAGCTGGTCGGGCTGCCGACGACGACGACGACGTCGACCTGCGGCGCCAGCACCTTGACCGCATCCTGCCGATTCTGGGTCGCATAGCAGATGTCCTGCTGCTTGGGCTCGCGCACGTTCGGGAAGCGCCGCTTCACCGCCGTGAGGATCTCGGCCGCATCGTCGACCGACAGGGTCGTCTGCGTGACGACCGCGAGCCGCTCGGCCTGCGCGACCTGCACACGCTCGACATCGGCCACGTCCTCGACCAGGTAGATGCCCTCGTTCAGCTGCCCCATCGTGCCTTCGACCTCGGGGTGACCCTTGTGGCCGATCATGATGAAGTCGTAGCCTTCCTTGTGCAGCTTGGCGACCTCGACGTGCACCTTGGTCACCAACGGGCAGGTCGCGTCGAACACGCTGAAGCCGCGCTGCGCGGCCTCGCGCCGCACCGCCTGCGAGACGCCGTGCGCACTGAACACCAGCGTCGCGCCGACGGGCACCTCGGCGAGATCCTCGATGAAGATCGCGCCTTTGGCCTTCAGATCGTTGACGACGTAAGTGTTGTGGACGATCTCGTGGCGCACGTAGATCGGTGCGCCGAATTTCGTCAGCGCGCGCTCGACGATCTCGATCGCACGGTCGACGCCGGCGCAGAAGCCGCGCGGCTCGGCCAGCACGATCTCCTCGAGCCCGCCGCGCACGACCTCTCTCTTCGTCGTCGTCATCACAGCACTCCGATCACATGGACCTCGAAGGTCACCGGCCGCCCGGCCAGCGGGTGGTTGAAGTCGAACAGCAACGCATCGGCATCGACCTCGCGCACGACGCCGGCATAAGCACCCTGTCCATCGGGCGTCGGGAACTGCACGACATCGCCGACGTGGTACTGCTCGTCCGGGTCGCCGTGCGCGGCCAGCAGCGAGCGCTTCACGCGCTGCAGCAGCTCGGGGTTGCGCTCGCCGAACGCCTCGCCGGCTTCGAGCACGAACGAGCGGCGCGTGCCCTCGGGCAGGCCCAGCAGCCGCGCTTCCATCGCCGGCGCGAGCTCGCCGGTGCCCAGCGACAGCGTCGCCGGCTTGTCGTCGAAGGTGTTGATCAGTTCGGCGCCGTCGGGCCCGCTCAGCCGGTAGTGCAGGGTCAGGAACGACCCCGGTTGCACCACCGGGGCGATCGCGTCGTTCGGCATGGGGTTGCGTGTGGGATTCGAGGAAGGGTTCAAGCGGATGACCTGATCACGGCGAGGCGGCCGCGTGACAGCCGCCGGATAGACTGGACGCGATTTTACGATTGGGTCCCTGCCCGCCTCGGCCTCATGGTTCTGAAGCACATTCCCGCCGCCGCGCGGCCACGCGAGAAGCTGCTGGCACATGGCGCCGCGGCGCTCGCCGACGCCGAACTGATCGCGCTGCTGCTGCGCACCGGACTGCAGGGCGTGCCGGTGCTGATGCTCGCGCAGCAGATGCTGGATCGGTTCGACGGACTGGCCGGCCTGCTGCATGCCGATGCCGAGCGGCTGAAGGAGATCAAGGGGCTGGGGCCGGCCAAGCGCGCCGAGATCGCCGCGGTGATCGAGCTGGCGCGCCGAGCCTACCTGCAGCAGCTCGCGCAGACACCGGTGTTCGACTCGCCGGTGCGGGTCAAGGAATACGTGCGCCTGCAGCTCGGCGCCTACCCGCACGAAGTCTTCGCGGTGCTGTTTCTCGATGCGCAGCTGCGTCTGCTGCGGACCGAGGAGATGTTCCGCGGTACGCTGGCCGCCACGGCGGTGCACCCGCGCGAGGTCGCGCGGCGTGCGCTGGAACTGCATGCCGCGGCGGTCATCCTCGCGCACAACCATCCCTCCGGCGTGGCCGAACCCTCGTCATCGGATCAAGCGCTGACGCAGACGCTGGTCCGCGCGCTCGCGCTGATCGACGTGCGCGTACTCGACCATCTGGTCGTCGCGCGCGACCAGGTGCTGTCGTTCGCGGAGCGCGGCCTGCTGTGAAACCGCCATCGGTCAAGGCCCACGGCCTGCACGCGCTCGAAGCGCTGAAGCGCGACCTGCAGCGCGCCCGGCGCGAGGTGGCCGAAGAGGCCGCACGGCAGCGCGAGCAGGCCGCACGCGAACGCCGCGAACGCGAGCTCTTTGCGCTGACCGTCGGCCCGGTCGTGCCGCTGCACCGCGGTTCCGCGCAAGCGGTCGCGCAGGCAGGTCCGCATCCGGTACCGCGCCAACGCGAGCGTGACGAAGCGGCGGTGATGCACGAGGCGATCTCCGACGAGTTCGACGTCGAGTCCCTGCTCGAGACCGACGAGTCGCTGTCGTTTCGCCGCCCCGGCATCGCACCCGACGTCGTGCGCAAGCTGCGCCGCGGCGTCTGGGCGATCCAGGCGCAGCTGGATCTGCACGGGCTGCGGCGCGACGCCGCCCGCGTGCGGCTCGCCGATTTCCTGCGCGCGGCCGGCGAGGAGCAGCTGCGCTGCGTGCGCGTGATTCACGGCAAGGGCCACGGCTCGCCGGGCCGCGAGCCGGTGCTGAAAGCGAAGGTCAAGAGCTGGCTCGCGCAGCACGCGCAGGTGCTCGCGTACACGCAGGCGCGTGCGGCGGATGGCGGCGCCGGCGCGCTGGTGGTGCTGCTCGCGTCGTCTTCGCGGCGCGTGGAAACCTGAGCGCTCAGACGCCGCGGTTGCGCATCCAGTCGGCCGTCTGGAAAAACGACGACCCGAGTTGCTGTGCGAGCGCGGGATCCAGCTCGACCTCGCCCATCGCCTGCCGCATGCAGGCCATCCACTGGTCGCGTTCGCGGATGCCGATCGCAAACGGCAGATGGCGGGCCCGCAGCATCGGATGACCGAACCGGTCGGTGTAGTGCGACGGCCCGCCGAGCCAGCCGCAGAGGAACCAGAACAGCTTGTCGCGCGAGCCCTCCAGCGTGGTCGGATGCAGCGCGCGCAGCGCCGCGTACGCCGGCTCGAGGTCCATCAGGTCGTAGAAGCGGTCGACCAGCGCACGCACGCGCATCTCGCCGCCGACCCGCTCGAACGGCGTCACGGCCGGTACCGCTTCGTCAGGCACGCGGTCGTTCATGACATCAACTTCGTCGCGACGATATCGATCGCGCGTGCAGCCGGCGCCCCTGGCAGCATCTCGAGCAGCAGCTGGCGCGTCTGCACCGCCTCGCGCACGGCACCATCTAGCGGCACTTCGCCGATCAGCTCCAGGCGCGGCGCACTGTCGCCGGCCGGCAGCATGGACGTGACGAACCGGTCGACCACCAGCTGGATCTGCCCGCGTATCGCCCGCCCCTCGCCGACCCGCGACACCTGGTTCACGACGATGCCCATTGCGCGCCGCTGCTGGTGCGTCGCGAGCACCTTGATCGTCGCATACGCGTCGGCCATCGAGGTCGGCTCGGGCGTCGCGACGATCAGCACCTCGCCGGCCAGCGACACCGAATACAGCACCACGTCGGAAATGCCGGCGCCGGTGTCGAGCAGGATGATGTCGTAGCGCGGCGCCACCGTGTCGATGATGCCGACGAGCTGTTCGCGCACCTGCGGCGTCAGCCGCGAATACTCGACCAGGCCCGAGCCGGCGAGCAGCACCGAGAAGCCGCCCGGCGCCGGCAGGATCGCATCCTCCAGGTGGCGCGTGCCGGTGAACACGTCGTGCAGGGTGATCTTGGGGTGCAGGTTCAGCACCACGTCCAGGTTCGCGAGGCCCAGGTCGGCATCGAGCACCAGCACGCGCAGGCCGCGCCGGGCAAGCGCCGCGGCGAGGTTGGCGGCGAGGAAGGTCTTGCCGACGCCACCCTTGCCGCTGGTCAGCGCGATGATGCGCGCGCCCCGCTTGGCCGGCGCCGCGCCGGCGGAGGCCGGGTCGGACGCGGCCGTCGGATCAGTGCTGCTGCTCATTCGGTGTCTTGCCAGTCATGTGAATCTTGGAATTGCGAGGTGCCGAACAGCAGCCCCTTCTCCTCCGCGCTGATCGGCGCGACCATCGGCCTTTCGAGGCAGGCACGGTTGCGGCCGCTCTGTTTCGCCAGATAGAGCTGCTGGTCAGCCCGCTCGATCCACAGTGCCGACGACGAGCGCACCCACTGCGGCGCGAACGCCCCGCCGATGCTGACCGTCACCGCGATGCGCTCGCCCGGCGTGATCTCGACCATGCGGTGCTGCACCTTCAGGCGCACCCGCTCGGCAACCGCCTGGCCGAACGCCGGCGGGCAGTTCGGCAGGATCATCGCGAACTCCTCGCCGCCGACACGCGCGAGCGTGTCCATGGGCCGTATGCATTCGCGCAGGGCCTGCGCCACTTCCTTGAGCACCATGTCGCCGGCCGAGTGGCCATAGGCGTCGTTGACGTGCTTGAAATGGTCGATGTCGATCATCAGCACCAGCGCCGGCTCGCCGGCACGCGCGACGCGATCGATCTCGCTGGCCAGCGCGACGTCGAACTGGCGGCGATTCCAGACGCCGGTCAACGGATCGCGGCTCGAGAGCTCGCACAGGCCGTCCAGCACCTCCTGCAGCCAGGCGACGCGGTCGACCCCATCGGGTTCGGAAATCACCCGCCCCGATTGCCGCAACAGCTGCAGTGCGGCTCCGAGCTTCAAGGCGGGGGGCGAATCGGAAGGGGGAGGCCCGGAACTGTGCACGGTTTGACGAGGCGCGAACGTTTGATCGAGTCTATCAGCGGGGTCGCGGCGCGGCCCTCAAGGCTTATCGGCATTGCGCCGATAAAGCTGTACCGCCGGGCGTGGCGGGTGCCCTGTCGTGCAGGGTACCCACCGCCGCCGCCCGGTGGCCCGATGAACGATCCCGGAGACTTCATGAGTGCTGTGCTGTCCGTTGCCCGTGCCGAGCCGAACCGCCCGCGCCCGGGCGACGCCGATTCCGGCCAGCCCGGCGCCACCGAGTTCAGCTTCGACGCGCGCGACTTCGAGCGCGTGCGTGCGCTGATCTACCAGCGTGCCGGCATCAGCCTGCACGCCGGCAAGCAGGCGATGGTCTACAGCCGCCTGTCGCGGCGCCTGCGCGAGACCGAGCATCGCTCGTTCGCCTCCTACCTGAGCGCGCTCGAGCAGGCTGCGAACGGGCCGGCGGCCGAGCGCGAATGGCAGGAGTTCGTGAACTGCCTGACGACCAACCTGACCTCGTTCTTCCGCGAGGAGCATCACTTCGTCGCGCTGCTGGACGAGCTGAAGGCCCGCGCCGGGCGCCCGTTGCGCATCTGGTGCAACGCCGCGTCGACCGGCGAGGAGCCGTACACGATCGCGATGACGGTGGTCGAGGCGCTGGGCGCCGACGCCCCGGTCAAGATCATCGCGAGCGACATCGACACCAAGGTGCTGCAGACCGCGGCGCGCGCCGTCTACCCGGCCGATTCGCGCGGCCTGTCGCCCGAGCGGCTGCGCCGCCACTGCCTGCGCGGCACCGGCGCGAACGCCGGCAAGATGCGCATCAAGCCCGAGCTCGCGAAGATGATCGAATTCCGCGCGCTGAACCTGATGGACGCGAGCTGGTCGCTGGGCGAGCCGTTCGACATCGTGTTCTGCCGCAACGTGATGATCTACTTCGACGCCGCGACGCAGCGCCGCGTGCTCGCGCAGATCCACACGGTGATGCGGCCCGGCAGCAGCCTGCTGTTCGTCGGCCACTCCGAGAACTTCACCGATTCCCGCCAGCTGTTCCGGCTGCGCGGCAAGACGATCTACGAGCGGGTCTGAACGACACCGAGCCCCGACGATGGCCTCGATCACGACCGCCGCCGCGCCGTTCACGGCGCCCGCCAGCAGCCTGGGCAGCTCGCCCCGGCTCACCCGCCTGAAGGCTGCGCCGCGCAAACCCGGCGAAGCCTCGTTCTTCTACTACGACGCGCACTTCAAGAACGAGGCGGTCAAGATCCTGCCCGGCGAGTACTTCGTCTACGCCGAGGACATCCTGATCATGACGACGCTGGGCTCGTGCATCGCCGCCTGCCTGTGGGACCGCGACGCCAAGATCGGCGGCATGAACCACTTCATGCTGCCCGAGGGCGAAGGCGATGCCGGCTCGGGCCGCTACGGCTCGTACGCGATGGAGCTGCTGATCAACGAGCTGCTCAAGCGCGGCGCGGCGCGTCACTCGCTCGAAGCCAAGGTGTTCGGCGGCGGCCAGGTGATCAGCGGGATGAGCACGATGAACGTCGGCGAGCGCAACACCGCGTTCGTCATCGACTACCTGAAGACCGAGCGCATTCCGATCATGTCGAAGGACGTGCTCGACATCTATCCGCGCAAGGTCTGCTTCCTGCCGGCCAGCGGCAAGGCGATGGTCAAGCGGCTCGCGCCGACCAACCCCGAGGCGCTGGTCGCGCAGGAGCGCGCCGCCGCACAGAAGGCCGTGCCGGCGAACACCGGCGGCGGCTCGGTCGACCTGTTCTGATTCCCTTCGAAAGCGAACCCATGGCGAAGACCCGCGTGGTGGTGGTGGACGACTCGGCGCTGGTACGCAGCCTGCTCGCCGAGATCATCAACCGGCAGAACGACATGCAGTGCATAGGCGCTGCGGCCGATCCGCTGGTGGCGCGCGAGATGATCCGCAACCTGAACCCGGATGTGATCACGCTGGACGTCGAGATGCCGCGCATGGACGGCATCGACTTCCTCGGCAAGCTGATGCGGCTGCGGCCGATGCCGGTGGTGATGGTCTCGACGCTGACCGAACGCGGCGCCGAGGTCACGATGCGCGCGCTCGAGCTCGGCGCGGTCGACTTCGTGGCGAAGCCGAAGATCGGCGTGGCCGACGGACTGCGCCAGCTCGCCGACGACATCACCGACAAGATCCGGGTCGCGACCCGCGCGCAGCTGCGGCGCGCGCCGGCGGCGACCCAGGCCAGCCCGGCGGCCGGCC
>DATEFR010000229.1:0-3854 GCA_035280545.1 Burkholderiaceae bacterium
GGCCCAGCACGATCAGGTCAGTGCCGCGGGCGTAGACCTGCTGGCCCGAGCGCAGCGGCCGATCGACGATCATCGGCGGGATGGGCGCCGGCATGGTCGGTGCAGGATCCGCGCCCGGCGCGGAGGGTGCTGCCGGTGGCGGGGCCGCCGGCAGGCCTTCGGGCGCATCGATCAGGCCTGCGGCATGGGCTGCCTCCATCTGGGCCGCGCTGCCGCCACGCACCGCCACCGGCACCATGCCGTGGCGCCGCAGCAGGGGCAGCAGCTCGTCCCACGCGAGCGGCTCGTCGGCCGCGCGCAGCTTCGCGAGGTCGACGATGACCGGGTCGTTCTCGAACAGCGGCGCCGCATCGGAGGCCTGCGCCTCCAGCGCAGCCGCGAGCGCGCCGGGGTCGGCGGTCTCGAGCAGGAGGGCGACGGTGGTCAGCTTGGCGCTGCGCAGGGCAAACGCGGTGCCGGTGGGCGAGGGGGCAGACGAGGACATCGAGAACGAACGTGCCGAAGCGCGGAAGTTTAGCGACCGCGCGGGCCGGTTTCGGCCGCGCCGTGCCGGCGAGTTCGTAGGTCGATGTAACGGTGCTCGATTTTGGCTCGCCGTCAGGCCCGCGTGGCAGCGAGCCCTCTCACGGCGTCAACCGGCCCTAGCCAGCGGCGCCAACCGCGACCGCCGCCGCGGACAGAGCGGACAGCACGATCACCAGCAGCGCCAGCGCGGTGGCCGCGTGCCGCTCACATGCCGTGCCGCGGGTCTGCACGCTCGGTTGTGAAGATTCGGGGTCGACCCGCGACACGGTCAGGGTGGACAGGGACAAGGGGCTCATGGTGTTCTCCGAGGCGAAGCGTCGGGCCGACGCCGAGCCCCTGAGTTGCACCGGCACGCGCCGTGGTTCAAAGGTTTCGTCGCCGACCTGGGTATGCTCTCGCACCGCCGACTCCTGCCCATTGAACAAGCTCTGAATGCTTCTTGACATCGGCCCGCTGCGCCGCAATGCCGCCTTCCGTCGTCTCTTCGCCAGCCAGTTCATTTCCGGGCTGGGCACCATGGTCAGCTACGTGGCCGTGCCCTGGCAGCTCTACGAGCTGACGCATTCCAACGCGCAGGTGGGCCTGTTGGGCCTGGTGCAGCTCGTGCCGGTGGTCGCCTGCGGTCTGCTGGGCGGCGCCGTGGCCGACCGCGTCGACCGCAAACGGCTGCTCATCGGGTCGGAGGGGCTGATGGCGCTGTGCCTGGCAGGCCTGCTGGCCAACGCGTTGACTACCGCACCCAGCGTGCTCGCGATCTACGCGCTCGTGGCCGTGCTGCAGGGTGCCAGTGGCTTCCATCGCCCGGCGCTGGAAGCGTTGACGCAAAAGCTCGCGCGACCCGAGGAGTTCGCCGCCGTGGCGGCGCTGTCTTCGGTACGCGGCACGGTGGGCATGGTGGCCGGCCCGGCGCTGGCCGGGCTGCTGCTGGCGCGCTGGGGCGCGGTGGGCGCGTATCTCTTCGACTTCTGCACGTTTCTCGCGGCGCTGTTCCTCATCGCCCGCATCCCGCGTGAGGCCATCGGCACGGTGGAGGCGCCGAGCGAACGCCCGCACCTGCTGGCCGACCTGGCCGAGGGCCTGCGCTTCGCGTGGGCACGGCCCGAGCTGATGGGGACCTACATCGTCGACATCGTCGCGATGGCCTTCGCTTTCCCCGTGGCTCTCTTTCCGGCCATGGCCGCGGCCGATGGGCGAACCGCGGCGGTGGGCTGGTTGCTGTCGGCGATGTCGGTTGGGGCGCTGGTCATCGGGCTCTTCAGCGGCTGGACCGGCAAGGTCGTGCATCACGGCCGCGCGGTCATCATCGCGGCGGCCGTGTGGGCGCTCGGCATCGTCGCGCTGGGTTTCGCGCCCAGCTTGGCGCTGGGTCTCGTCTGCCTGGCCGTGGCCGGGGCGGCCGACATGGTCAGCGGCGTGTTTCGCGGCACGATCTGGAACCAGACCATCCCCAACACCTTGCGCGGGCGGTTGGCCGGCATCGAGATGATCAGCTATCTGACCGGACCGCTCATTGGCAACGCGCGCGCCGGCTTCATGGCCGATGCCTGGGGCGTGTCGGCCGCCGTCTGGATCGGCGGCGCCATTTGCTTCGCAGGCGTCGTCGCGACGGGCTTCGCGCTGCCGCGTTTCTGGGCCTACCGCAGCGTATCGGCGCGAGCCACGGAAGTCGCGGTGGCTTAGGGCCGGCACCCTACACTGCGCGAGATTTTCCGAGGTCGAGCGAGCGACATCCCATGCCCACGGACGACAACCTCAGCGAGTTGCTGGCGCGAGTCGCGTTGCGCGACCGGGCGGCGTTCGAGCGGCTCTACCGTGCCAGCTGCGCCCATCTGTTTTCGGTGTCGTTCCGTATATTGAGGACGGAGAGTCGAGCCGATGAAGTGCTCCAGGAAGCCTACGTGAACATCTGGCACGGCGCCGCGGGCTACAACGCAAACGCCGGGACACCCATGACATGGATGATCAACATCGTCAGGAACAAGTCCATCGACCTGCTGCGCGCACGCAAGAGTGAGCTCGCTTCGACGGCCGAGCTCGATGACGAGGCCCTGGGCGTGGCGGCCGACTCGGCGACGGAGCCCCAACGACTGCTGGACGAGAGCCTGCTCAAGGCCAGGATCGACGACTGCATGGGGGAACTGCCGTCGGCCCAGCGCCAGGCACTGGCGCTCGCTTACTACCGCGGCATGGTGCACACCGACATTGCCCGTGTCTTGAATGCGCCGCTGGGGACGGCAAAGGGTTGGGTGCGCCGCGGTCTCGACCAGCTCAAGTCCTGCCTCGAAGCCTCGGGGGTGACGGGGCCATGAACTACCTGCTTCCTGAAAGGCTGGACCGGCTGGCGCGTGAGTACGCGCTGGGGACGTTGGCAGGGCCGGCCCGGCGTCGATTCGAACGCGTGCTGCGTTCGTCGCCCGCGGCATCCACGGCCGTCGACATCTGGCGCCAACGGCTTTCGGTCCTCGACCTGGCCGTCGTGCCCCTGCAGCCGCCCGTGTCGACCTGGCGCGGCATCGAAGGCCGACTGTTCGCGCCGGCTAGCCAAACCTCGCCCGCGCCTTCCCGCGGCGTCTTGCAGGCGTTGCGTGGCCTCTTCTCGGGGCGCAGCCTGGCCGGCGCGCTCGCCGGTGCGCTGTTGTGCGCGGTGCTCTTGCGCATGCAGCCCGGCATCATCGACCTGGAGCCCCGCGTCGATGCGTTGCCGCAGAGTTACGTCGGGCTGCTGCTCGACAACGCGGGCAAGCCGACGCTGGTGGCGAGTTCGCGGCGTCACGGACGGCAGCTCACCGTGAAGCTGCTGCAGCCGCTGGACATCCCCGCGGGCCAGGTGGCCGAACTGTGGGCGCTCCCCAAGGACGGGAGCGCGCCCTTTGCCGTGGGGGTGATTCCGGCCAAGGGTTCGGCGCAGATCGCGCTGCCCGATGCGTCCGAGAAGCTGTTCTTCAGCGTGTCGCAACTCGCGGTCAGCTTCGAGCCGGCACCCGTGAAAGCGGGGGACGCGCCCTCGGCGGCTTTCGCGTTGATCGGGCATTGCGTCAAGGTCTGGTGATGCGTGGCACCGCCCGGCGTCAGAAAAAATTGGAGGGGTCGAGATCCGTTTTGCGCTGAATCCCGTAGGTGCCTTGGAGACGTTTGCAGTCTCCTCCACCACCACCTCGAGAAAGCCAGCCATGACGATCCAAACCGCACGAGTCCTCACCCTGTCCGTTGCCTCGCTCTTCTTCCATGTGGCGCACGCCGCCGACACTGCGCCGACCGCACCGCCCGCGCGCGCCGCGACCCCGGCCGCCCCTGCAGACAAGCTGGGCCATGCGCGCACCCTCATCGCC
>DATEFR010000230.1:0-7658 GCA_035280545.1 Burkholderiaceae bacterium
GTTCATGCTCGATGTGCAGACGCGCGAGCACGGCTACATCGAGTGCTACACGCCGTACATCGTCAACCGCGAGATCCTCGAAGGCACCGGCCAGTTGCCGAAGTTCAAGGATCAGGCGTTCTGGGTCTACCGCGGCGAGCAAGGCGAGGGCGGCGAGGCGGTCGCCGCGACTGGCCACGAGCAGTACCTGATCTCGACCTCCGAGATCTCGCTGACCAACACCGTGCGCGAGCGAGTGCTGGCCGCGGCCGAGCTCCCGATCAAGCTCACCGCGCACAGCCCGTGTTTCCGCAGCGAGGCCGGCAGCGCCGGGCGCGACACCCGCGGCATGATTCGCCAGCACCAGTTCGACAAGGTCGAGATGGTGCAGATCGTCCAGCCCGAGCACAGCGCTGCGGCGCTGGACGAGATGGTCGGCCATGCCGAGGCGATCCTGAAGAAGCTCGGCCTGCCGTATCGCGTGGTGGCGCTGTCCACCGGCGACATGGGCTTCGGCGCGAGCAAGACCTACGACCTGGAGGTCTGGGTGCCGGCACAAGGCACGTACCGCGAGATCAGCTCGTGCTCGAACATGGACGCGTTCCAGGCGCGCCGCATGCACGCGCGCTACAAGACCGCCCAGGGCAAGAACGAGTTCGTGCATACGCTGAACGGCTCGGGCCTCGCGGTCGGGCGCACGCTGGTCGCGGTGCTCGAGAACTTCCAGAACGCCGACGGCTCGGTCGACGTGCCGGAGGCGCTGCACCCGTACATGGGCGGACTGACGACGCTGCGGTCGCACTGAACTGCGCGGGACGAATCGGCGCGTGAGAATCGGCGCCGTTGGGCTAGAATGCGCGGCTCGACGACACCCGGCCGCTGCGAGGCGCCGGGGCTGAGACCCATCGGAGAGGTGGCAGAGTGGTCGAATGTACCTGACTCGAAATCAGGCGTACGGTAACCCCGTACCGAGGGTTCGAATCCCTCCCTCTCCGCCAGGACAGCCCATCGCCAGCGTGCTGATGAGGCGCGTCCACCGCATGCGCAGCGTCGACACGCGTAGCGTGCAAAAGTACCGCCCGGGCGTCTCCCGCATCCCGTGACTGGAGGGGGTGGTGGCCGAGTCCCATCACTATTCTTCTTCCCGTGACGAACTGTGGCGGGAGAAGCAGATGCGCAAGACTCTGGTGGCACTGATGGCCGCAATGGCCCTGGGCTCCGCGAATGCCGAGTTCACCAAGGACGGCAGGGACATCGTCGATTCGGCGACTGGCGTCAGATGGCTGGACATGCCGTACACGCAAGGCCTGTCGTACTTTGACGTCGAGAGCCACCTCTCGACCGCCTACCTTGGCTACCGCATTGCGACCTACGACGAGGTGCGCACGCTCTTCGGCGACGCGGGGTTTTGGATCGACACATACCCCTATCAGTCGACGGACCCGGGAAGACTTGCGCTCGGTCAAAGCTTCTTCGATGCGTTCACGGGCGCCGTGAATCCCAGCGCTAGCGCTGGCACCGAGCTCGTGATGGGCTACGTGTACCAGCCTCAAGGATCGCTCGTCTATCCGCCTGCGGGTTACGGCGGTCCCCCGGCTGGCCACATTCAATGGGCCTCCGGCGTGGGCTATCGACCGGATGGCGTCGTCAGCACCGCCTTCACGGACGCTACCGCGCCCTGGACAACCGTCTCAAGCCCTCAATACGCGACATGGATGGTCGCCGTCCCGCCGGTCCCCGAGCCATCAACCTGGATGCTGCTCGCGATAGGCCTTGGGGCACTGGGCGTTGCCAAGCGGCGGAGAGTCGGAAGTCAATCGCGCGCGGCGTAGATCTCTGCCGCATCTTCCGGCTCCAGATCGCAAGCTTCGTCGAACTGGCTGTCGGCGATCAGCCCAGCCGAGATCGAGTCGATCGCGGGCTGCAGCAGCATCGCGCGGTAGGCAAAGCGTCGTACCCACTCCGCTTTCGGGTGGGTCGGGTTGAGGGGCGCCGCTGATGCAGTCTCGGCAGTTTCGGTGCTGGACATCGAACGAACCTCCGCCGCGGGTTGCAGCGAAAGTGTCGCCGCTACCGCGGCCCGGCGGGAACGGGCCGGCGCTGCGACCGTACGCGCGTCAGGGGCAAACCTCCATGCGCCGGGTGACGCCGCGAACGATTTCGTCGCTGAACCAAAAGAAATAAGTGGTCACGGTCACGACGCCGCCATCCTTGCTGCGCGTCTTGTGCTCGACCGGCACGACCCAGCCGACATAACCGCCGCTGGCCGCGCCCATCGGGCACGCGCCGCGCTGCGGTGCGCCGATCACCAGCTCGCGGGCCGGGTCGCTCGCCTTGGCGCGCGCGTCGAAGTAGTTGGTGATCGCCGAGACATGGTTCTGCGGCGGCTGCGTGCGCACGACCCGTTCGACGGGCGTTTGCTGCCGGGTGGCGCAGGCCGTGAGCAGGGCGGTCAACAGGAGGGCGGCGGCGGTGGTCTTGTTCATTCGAGGGTCGCGGTTGACACGAGACGGCGAGTTTGTCGCACGGTCGCGGTGCCTTGCCAACCCCGTGACGAGGGGCGGTTGAAACATTGTGCCTCGGGCACCCGCTCGGTCTTCCTCCGTCCGAACCCGCGCCCCAAGCAGTATCGCGCACGCAAACTCCATCACGGCTGCGGCGCATTCCGCCGTTTCGATCCCGCGCTCGCGGGATGAATCGCACAGGCTGCACGCAGAACAATCCTGTGCATGAACAAGCAGGTCAATTTCAAAGAGTCGCAGCTCTACGCATGGGAGTCCGAGCCCGTCGACGAGCGGCCGTCGGAATTCATGTCGTCGACGGGCTATGCGACCCTCTCGGGCTACCACTCGGCGATCGGCCCGGTCCGGCGGGCGCGCCGAGGGAGCCGATTCGGGCTCGCCGGGATGCTGGCGTTCGTGCTGGTGGTCATCGCCGCGGGCGGCTGGGCCATCGTCAAACTGGCCCCGCTGTTGCATCGCTGACGCGCGCGCAAGCCGCTTCACAGTTCTTTACCGCTCAGCCAATCCGGGTTCACTGCCACCGCTGACGATGACGCCGTCGTGGTCGACGTGGCCACCAGGAGAAAATCATGAGTGACGTGAACCTGCGCCCGGCCGCCTCCCGCAAGGCGCTGCGCTGGATGATGATGGCGGGCGCTTTCGCGGTGGCGTCGGCTGCGCTGATGATCTCGGCACAAGCCCAGGAAGCCCCGGGCGCCGCGCCGCTGCCCCCGGGTCAGATGATGCCGGGGCGCTTCCACCATGTCCGCATGGAAGGTCATGGCGGTGGCGGCGGGATGATGATGTTCGGCGGCTCGCCGGAGCAGATCGCCCACCATGTCGACCACATGCTCGACGGCCTGAACGCCACCGATGCGCAGCGCACCCAGATCAAGCAGATCGCCCAGGCCGCGGCGACCGACCTGAAGACGCAACGCGAAGCCGGCAAGAGCCTGCACGAGCGCAGCCTGCAGATCTTCTCGGCGCCGACGGTCGATGCGAACGCCGCCGAGGCGTTGCGCCAGCAGATGGAGCAGCAGCACGACCAGGCGAGCCGCCGCGTGCTGCAGGCGATGCTGGATGTGAGTCGGGTGCTGACGCCCGACCAGCGCGCGAAGATCGGCGAGCGTATGCGCCAGCACGAGGCCGCCATGCAAGACCGGATGCAGCGCATGCAACGCGAGCGCGGCGCGCCGGCGCCGAAGTCATGATCGGCAGCAAGGCATGGCTGGCGCCGGCCAGCGGACTTGCGGCAATGGCGCTGCAAGGAGCGACCTTGCCGTCCGGAGCGGCGCACAATGCACAGTCGATGAATCCACGCCTCCTGCTGGTCGATGACGATGCGCGCCTGTCTTCCATGGTCGGGGACTATTTGCGCCATTCGGGTTTCGATGTCGAAACCGCGGGCTCGCTGGCCGCGGCGCGCGAGCGCCTGGGCGGCGCGCAGAGCTACGACACGCTCGTGCTCGACCTGATGCTGCCCGACGGCGACGGCCTGGACCTGTGCCGCGAGATCCGCGCCGACTCGCGCACGCGCCACCTGCCGCTGCTGATGCTGACGGCGCGCGGCGAGCCGATGGACCGCATCGTCGGCCTCGAGCTCGGTGCCGACGACTACCTGCCCAAGCCGTTCGAGCCGCGCGAACTGCTCGCGCGCGTGAAGGCGTTGCTGCGCCGCGCCCAGCCGCAGCCGGCGAACGACGATGTGCTGCGCTTCGGCCGCCTCGAGGTGGACCTGGGCGCACGCGTCGCGCGCCTGGACGGCAAGATCTGCGACCTGACCGGCCATCAGTTCGACCTGCTGGTCGTGCTCGCGCAAAGCCCTGGCCGCGTGCTCTCGCGCGACCAGATCATGGACTCGCTGAAGGGCCACCCGCTCGAGGCCTTCGATCGTTCGATCGACGTGCACATCTCGCGCATCCGTGCGGTGATCGAGGACGACCCGAAACTGCCGCGCCGCGTGCTGACGGTGCGCGGCGCCGGCTACGTGTTCGCGCGCAAGCAGGACGCCGACGAGTCCACCGAGTGATGGCCCAGCTGCCCGCGCCCGCGCGGCGCAGGGCATGATTCAGGCATGAAGAGCCTGTACCTGCGCATCTACGTCACCGTCGTGGTGACGCTCGCGCTGTTCGCGGCCGGTTCGGCCTGGGTGTTCCAGCGCCACATCGAGCAGGAGCGCGTCCGCGCCGAGGCGGTGATCACCGAGCGCATGGGCGCGTGGGCGCTGCTGATCCAGCGCTCGCTGCCGCGCGCCGATGCGCCGCTTGCCGACCAGGCGGCCGGGGTGCGCGAGTGGGCGCAACGGCTGCGCCTGCCGCTCGCGCTGGACGGCGCGAACGGCATGCGCATCGAGCAGTCCGAATCGTTCGCGCGGCGCCAGGCCGATGGCTTCGGGTCGTCGGCGCTGGCGGTCAAGCTCGAAGACGGCCGCACGCTGTGGATCATGCGGCCGGGCCGCCTGCGCGTGACCGGCGAGGTGGTGCGCCGCAATCTCGGCGAGACCCGCGTGGCCGAGGGGCCGCAGATCCGCATCCGCACAGAACGCGACGAGCCGCCGCTGCAACCGCCGCCGCAGCCGCCGGCACGCGCTGCCAGCGATCTGCCGTCCGGGCCGCCGCCGCGGCCGCAGTTCGGGGTCCATGCGCTGGGCGAGGGTGGCCATGCGCAGCTCAGCGTCGCGGGGCCCGACTACGGTCCGCCGCCCGGTGTGCGGCTCGGCTTCGGTGGCGGCCCCGACGAGTTCCGCCTCGCGCCGGGCGGGCCGGAAAGCGGTGCGCCCAACTTCGTGCGCTTCGACCCGTTCTTGCCGTTTCTGCCGCTGCCGTGGCAGGGCGGCATCGGGCTGGCCATCGTGCTGGTGCTGCTGTTCGTCGCGGTCGCGGTCGGCGCCTACCCAGTCGTGCGGCGGCTGACGCGCCGACTCGAGTCGCTGAAACAAGGCGTCGAGCGCTTCGGCGCCGGGCAGCTCAACTACCGCGTCGCGGTGACCGGGCGCGACGAGGTCGCGGCAGTGGCCAACAGCTTCAACATCGCCGCGGCGCGGGTCGAGGCGCTGCTGCATTCGCACCGCTCGCTGCTCGCGAATGCGAGCCACGAGCTGCGCTCGCCGCTCGCGCGCATGAAGATGGCCGTGTCGATGCTGCACGATGCCGCGCCGGCGCAGCGCGAGCGGCTCAAGCACGAGATCGACACGAACGTGGCCGAGCTGGATGCGCTGGTCGAGGAGGTGCTGCTCGCGAGCCGGCTCGACGCGACGAAGACGCTCGAGCGCCGCGAACCGGTGGACCTGCTGGTGCTGGCCGCCGAAGAAGCGGCGCGGGTCGACGCCGGCGTCGAAGGGGCCGACAGCAGCGGCACGGTGCTCGCGGTCAACGGCGACGAGCGGCTGCTGCGCCGCGCGCTGCGCAACCTGCTCGAGAACGCGCGCCGTTATGGCGGCGACCAGGTCAGCGTGCTGCTGGAGCGCAGCGCCGGCCGCGCGCTGGTGCGCGTCTGCGATCGCGGTCCGGGCGTGCCCGAAGCGATGCGCGAGCGCATCTTCGAGCCGTTCTTCCGCCTGCCCGGGCATGCCGAACAAGCCGGCGGCGTCGGCCTCGGGCTCAGCCTGGTCAAGCAGATCGCCGAGCGGCACGGCGGCCAGGCACGCTGCGAGGCGCGCGAGGGGGGCGGCAGCTGCTTCTTGCTCGCGTTGCCGGCGCTGGCCTGACGGCCCGTCCTTCAAGCCTTCGTCAAGGCGTCTGGACCGACGAGCCCCCGGCAAGCGCTTCGCGCCGCTGCCGGCGCATCATCCCGAGCAGGAACAGGCTCATCCCGCTGCCGGCGAGGATCAGGCCCAGCGTTGCGGCCGACCAGAAGCCGCGCGCGCCGCGCAGCGGTTCGGGGCTCGCGTCGCCGAGACCGAACGCGAGCCAGTACCCGCCGCCCATGCCGACGCCCCAGATCGCGAGCGCGTAGATCACGAGCGGCGCAGTCGCGTGCCGATACGCGCGCAGCACGAACGCCGCGACGGTCTGTGCCGCATCGGCGATGTGGAACACCGCGACCCATGCGAGCAACGGCACCGCGGCGCCGATGATGATGGCGTCGTGCGTGTACAGCCGCACGACTTGCTCGCGCAGGAGAAACACCGTCGCACCCATCGCCGCGGCGATCAGCACACCGACCTCGAGCCCGTGCCAGCCGATGCGGCGCGCGTCGGCCCAGTCGTTCGCGCCGACGCGCTGCGCGACCAGCGTGCTCGATGCGTTCGCGATCGCGAGCGGCACCATGAACATCAGCGAGACCATGTTGACCGCAATCTGATGCCCGGCGACCGGCGTCGCGCCTATGCGCGAGATGAAGAACGCCATGAACGTGAAGCCGGTGACTTCGATCGCGATCGACAGCCCCATCGGCACGCCCAGTTTCAGCAGTTCGGCCAGGCGCGTGCGATCGGGCCGGCCGAGGCCGCGGCCGATTCCGCCCGGGCCGTGGTGCAGGCCGAACCGCGCATAGAACGGATCGCGCTTGAGCACGAACCACGCGGCCAGCATCTGCAGCAGCATCACGATTGCCGTCGCGAAGCCGCAGCCCGGTGCGCCGAACGCCGGGATGCGCCAGGCGGCGTCGGCGCCCTGCGCGTTCCAGCCGAAGACCAGCAGCGCGGTCAGCGGCGCTTTCAGCAGCAGCGCCGAGACCTGCAGCGCCATCACGACCTTGGGCCGCGAGACCGCGGTGTTGAAGCCGCGAAACGCGGTGAACAGCAGCGCCGGCGGCAGCGCGAATGCGAGCCCGAGCAGGTGCAGGCGGACCTTTTCGCCGACGTCGGCCTGCGCGCGCGAGATGATCAGGAACGGCTCGGGGAACAGCAGCAGTGCGCAGCCCGGCAGCGACAGCGCGAGTGCCAGCCACATCGCCTGCTGCAGCGCGCGACCGCAGGCATGCAGCTGGCCGGCGCCGAACAGCTGGCCGGCAATAGGCGCGACCGCGAGCACCACGCCCATCAGGCCGACGAAGATCGTGATGTAGGCCGAGCCGCCGATGGCGAGTGCCGCGAGGTCGACCGCCGCGTAACGTGCGACCAGGATCGTGTCGATCGTCGCGAACAGCAGCACCGCGACCTGGCCGACCAGCACCGGCCATGCGAGCGGCGCGATGCGGCGCACGCTGTCGCGCCAGCGGCGGCCGTGCCGCGGCGTC
>DATEFR010000231.1:0-2168 GCA_035280545.1 Burkholderiaceae bacterium
CGTTCTGCGCCTGGTCCAGCGCGAGGCGCATCAGGCCTTCGTCGATCGAGCGGGCGACGTCCCCGCGGTTGTCGGCGAGGCTCATCATTGTTCGGGCGTGTCCTTGCGTGCCGCGGCGCCCTGCTCCAGAGCTTTCGCGACGTCGTCCTTGACCTTCTGCTGGATCTGCTGCGACTGCTCGCGAACGGTGCCGCCGGTCGCGATGCCCGAGGTCGACAGACCGGCCGCCGCGGCAGCCGACGCGCCCGGCGCGACCGATGGCGCCGCCGTCTTCAACTGGCGCGCCGCGAGCAGGCCGACGATCGCCAGCACGACCAGCAGCGAGACCATGCCGAACATCGCCTTCATCGAGTCGACCGTGCGTCTGCGGATTTGCGTCCCATCGGGCGATTGTGCCGCGACGCTCGACGACGGCCCGCCCGCGGGTCTGGCGAAAGACGCCGTTCGGCGCCGCTCGCACCGCGTTCCGCGGTCTCATCCATGCAGCGGCACCCGTGCGACCGTCCGATGCATCTTGCGGCCGATCAGGCTGTGCACCAGCACGAACTCGCGCACCGTCCAGATGATGGGGTCGATCATCAAGCCATCGACGGTGCGGTCGTCGTACAGCAGCGTCAGGTGCGGCGTGTAGCGGCCCGGCGCCGGCGGCACCAGCCCGGCCTCCGACATCGCCGCATGCAGCCGCTCGTGCAGCGCCGTCACCGCGAGCACGCCATCGTCGCCCTGCAGCACCAGCGGCCGGCGCCGGTCCTTGCGCGGGAAGCTCGCGACCCGGTCGAAGCCGACCTTGAACGGCGCGACATCCGCGACGCGGCCAGCGATCTGCGACAGCAGCTCGATGGCGCCGTCCGGAATGCCAGGGAAGTCGCCGACGAAGAACAGCGTGACGTGCAGACGCTCGCGTTCGATCAACGCACCGCGCAAGCCGAGGTCGCCCCGCAGATCGCGCGCGAGCCGCTCGATGCGCGCCGCGGCTCTCGCATCCGGCTGGATCGCGAAGAACAGGCGGTCGCTGCGCCGCCGCGGCATGCCGGCGAGCGGCGCCTGCTCGAAGCTCGGGCTGGACACGGGCCTCCGCCTCGCTTCGCCGGCCGCTCAAGCCGCCATCACTCCCACTCGATCGTCGCCGGCGGCTTGCTCGAGACGTCGTAGGTGACGCGGTTGATCCCGCGGACCTCGTTGATGATGCGGCTCGACACCTTCTTCAGCAGCGCATACGGCAGCTCGGCCCAGTCGGCCGTCATGAAGTCGCTGGTCTGCACCGCACGCAGCGCAACCACGTAGTCGTAGGTCCGCCCGTCGCCCATCACGCCGACGCTCTTGACCGGCAGGAAGACCGCGAAGGCCTGGCTGGTCAGGTCGTACCAGCTCTTGCCGCTCGCCGGGTCGCGCGTTCCGCGCAGCTCCTCGATGAAGATCGCATCGGCGCGGCGCAGCAGGTCGGCGTATTCCTTCTTGACCTCGCCGAGGATGCGCACGCCCAGCCCGGGACCGGGGAACGGATGGCGGTAGACCATGTCATGCGGCAGCCCGAGCGCGACGCCCAGCTCGCGCACCTCGTCCTTGAACAGCTCGCGCAGCGGCTCGAGCAGCTTCAGCCCCAGCGTCTCGGGCAGGCCGCCGACGTTGTGGTGGCTCTTGATGCTGGTGGCCTTCTTGGTCTTCGCGCCGCCGCTTTCGATCACGTCCGGGTAGATCGTGCCTTGCGCCAACCACTTGGCCTGCTTGAGCTTCTTCGCCTCGGCCTGGAACACCTCGACGAACTCGCGGCCGATGATCTTGCGCTTCGCCTCGGGGTCGGTCACGCCGGCGAGCTGGCCGAGGAACTGCGCGCTCGCATCGACATGCACGACCTTCGCATGCAGCCGGCCCGCGAACATCTCCATCACCATCGCGGCTTCGTTCCAACGCAGCAGGCCATGGTCGACGAACACGCAGGTGAGCTGGTCGCCGATCGCGCGGTGGATCAACGCCGCAGCCACGCTGGAGTCGACGCCGCCCGACAGCCCGAGGATCACCTCCTCGTCGCCGACCTGCTCGCGTATGCGCGCGACCGCCTCCTCGATGTAGTCGCCCATCACCCAGTCGGGCCTGGCTTTCGCGATCTGGAGCACGAAGCGGTTCAGCAGCTCGCGGCCCTGCACCGTGTGCGTGACCTCGGGGTGGAA
>DATEFR010000232.1:0-4038 GCA_035280545.1 Burkholderiaceae bacterium
TGTCGACCGGGACCATCCCGTGGACCGAAACCGAGCTCTACCACTACCTGCGCCACGGCCACTCGGCGCAGCACGGCAGCGCCAACGGGCCGATGGCGCCGGTCGTGCAGCAGCTCGCGCAACTGCCCGAGGCCGACGTGCGCGCGATCGCGCACTACCTCGCGTCGTTCAACCCGCCGGCCGAGGACGCGGCCAATGCCGCACGCGCGGCCGAGCTGATCGCCAAGGCCGAGCAGCATGGTGCGACCCGACTCGGCGCCGCGCAGCGCCAGTTCAGCAGCGCCTGCGGCGCCTGTCACCACGCCGGCGATGGCCCGGCGGTGTTCGGCCAGAACCTGCCGCTCGCGCTCAGCAGCAAGGTTCACGGCGCGCAGCCCGACAACCTGCTGCGCCTGATCCTCGACGGCGTGCGCGAGCCGGCCAGCGCCGAGCTCGGTTTCATGCCGGCGTTCCGCGACGCGTTCGACGATGCGCAGGTCGCACAGCTGGCCGCCTATCTGCGCGAGCGCTTTGCCCCCGACAAGCCGGCGTGGCGCGATCTCGAAGCGGCGAGCGCGCGCGTCCGCGCTGCGCCGGCCGAGTCATCACGGTGACGGCGCCTCGGCCGGCGGTGCCGGCGGCCAGAAGCAGCACGCCGTCCAGCCGAGGCTGATCATCTCGCCGAGCACGAGCTTGCTGCCGGCGCTGGTCGCCCACCAGCGCTGCGGATCGAAATCGCGCGGGCGCGCGGCGATCACGCCGACGGCTGTCGTCGGGCCGAACGCGGCACGGAACATCATGCGCGAGCGCCGCGCATGCACGCCGACCGTGAACAGGTCGACCGCATCGAGGCGGGTGCGCGTCTGCGCCGCCCAGTCGCGGACCGCCACGGCGCTCTGGTACGTCCGCTCCTGCATCGAGGACGGCGCGGGCACCGCGGTGATGCTGGCGTCGGCCAGCCCGTGCGCCGCGAGATAACGCGCGCCGCGCTCGGCATAGGTCTGCCACGGCACCGGCACGCCCACCCACAACTCGATCGGCCCGCCGCTCGTGACGATGCGTTCGTAGCGGCCACGCCGAAACGCCGTGACCGCCTGGTCGAGCTCGGAGTCGGCCAGCCAGCCCTCGACGACCAGGACGCGCGCGCCGCGGCCGTCGGCACCGTGCGCCGGCTCGGTCGTCGCGAGGTACGACGGCGCGAACGCGACCAGCCCGACGCCGCCGCCGAGCAGCACGGCGGCGAGCAGCAACCAGCCCCAGCGCGTGGGCAGCCAGACATGGCGGCGGTGGAACAACGGCACGGCGAATGATCGCACGCCCCTCGTGGCCGAGCGGCGCCGAATAGAATCGGCGTCCACGCCTCGCGCACCTTTTTCGACGCGCGGGCGTAGCAAGGAGAAGCGCCATGTCGATGGCTGATCGCGACGGAAAGATCTGGTTGGACGGCGAGCTCGTGGAGTGGCGCGACGCGCGCATCCATGTGCTGACCCACACGCTGCACTACGGCTGCGGCGCGTTCGAGGGCGTACGCGCCTACAACACCGTCGGCGGCACCGCGATCTTCCGGCTGCGCGAGCACACCGAGCGGCTGTTCAACAGCGCGAAGATCCTGCGCATGAAGATCCCGTTCTCGTTCGACCAGGTGGTCGAGGCGCAGAAGGAGGTCGTGCGTGCGAACAAGCTCGAAAGCTGCTATCTGCGCCCGCTGACCTGGATAGGCTCCGAGAAGCTGGGCGTCAGCCCCAAGGGCAACAAGATCCACCTGATGGTCGCCGCCTGGGCCTGGGGCGCCTACCTCGGCGAGGAAGGGCTGAAACGCGGCATCCGCGTCAAGACCTCGAGCTACACGCGGCACCACGTCAACATCACGATGACGCAGGCCAAGGCGGTCAGCAACTACAGCAACTCCATCCTCGCGAACATGGAGGCCACCGACGACGGCTACGACGAGGCGCTGCTGCTCGATGCCTCGGGCTTCGTCAGCGAAGGCGCCGGCGAGAACCTGTTCATCGTGAAGAACGGCGTGATCTACACACCGGACCTGTCGGCCGGCGCACTGAACGGCATCACGCGCAACACGGTGTTCGCGATCTGCTCGGACCTGGGGTTGAAGGTGGTCGAGAAGCGCATCACGCGCGACGAGGTCTACATCGCCGACGAGGCGTTCTTCACCGGCACCGCGGCCGAGGTCACGCCGATCCGCGAGCTCGACCGCATCGAGCTCGGTTCCGGCTCGCGCGGGCCGGTCACCGAGAAGATCCAGGCGGCGTTCTTCGACATCGTCAACGGCCGCAATGCCAAGTACGCCGAATGGCTCAGCAAGGTGTGATGCACATGGCCGCTGATCTGTCGCCCCACAACAAGCCGGTGGCCTCGGTCGAGGTCACCGCGAAAGACCTGCAAGGCCCCGGCGTCGTGTTCTGCCCGAACCCGAAGATGACGCTGTGGAGCAACCACCCGCGCGTGTTCATCGACGTCGCGACGACCGGCGAAGGCAAGTGCCCGTACTGCGGCACCGAGTACAAGCTCAAGCCCGGCGAGAAGGTTCACGCCCACTGACATGCGTTCACTCGTCATCGCGCCGCAGTGGATCGGCGACGCGGTGATGTCCGAGCCGCTGCTCGCGCGGCTCGCCGCGCGAGGCGAACAGCTTGCGGTCGCGGCGCTGCCGTGGGTCGCGCCGGTGTACCGGGCGATGCCGCAGGTCGCCGAGGTGATCGAGCTGCCGTTCGCGCACGGCCGGCTCGACTGGGCCGAGCGCCGGCGCGTGGCCGACACGCTGCACGGCCGATTCGATGCGGCGTACGTGCTGCCGAATTCGTTGAAGGCGGCGCTGCTGCCATGGCTCGCGGGCATTCCGAAGCGCATCGGCTACCACGGCGAGAGCCGCTACGTCTTCCTGAACCGGCGCCTGCCGAACCCGAAGCAGGCACGGCCACCGATGGTCGCGTTCTACAGCGCGCTGGCCGGCGAACCCGTACCGGCCGACGACCGCCCGCGGCTGCGGTTCGAACCCGCGGTCGTCGAGGCCGCGACGCAAGCGGCCGGCGTGCTGCGCGGCGGCTACTGGGTCTTCGCGCCCGGCGCCGAATACGGCCCGGCGAAGTGCTGGCCGGCCGAGCACTACGCCGAGCTGGCCCGGTTGCTGGCCGCCGCGCACCCCGGCGTGCCGGTGCTGCTGCTGGGCTCGGGCAAGGAGCTGGAGCTCGCCGAGCGGATCGCGCAGCATGCGCCCGGCGCCTGCCGCGTGCTGGCCGGCAAGACGTCGCTGATCGACGCGATGGCGCTGATCGCCGGCAGCCGCGGCGTCGTCAGCAACGACTCGGGACTGATGCACGTGGCCGCCGCGTTCGGCGTGCCGCAGGTCGCGGTGTTCGGCTCGACCAGTCCCGAGCACACCCCGCCGCTGAACCCGGCGGCGCGCGTGATCTGGCTGAAGGACGAACTGCAGCTAGCTTGCGCGCCGTGTTTCGATCGGGTTTGCCGGTTCGGGCACACACGCTGCCTGACCGGGGTCAGCGCGCAGCGGGTCGAGGCGGCGCTGGCCGAGACGGTTGGCGGCCCCCGTTCGCGCTGAGGTTAGCGGACCCCGTTCGCCCTGAGCTTGTCGAAGGGCCGGTGGGCATGGCACCAACGCGTCGACAAGCTCAGCGCGAACGGTTGGCCAGTTCAGCGCTCCGCCGCCGGCAGCTTGCCGACGTAGAGCACCGGCCCGGTGGGCTTGCCGGTCGGCGAGCCGCCGCTGGGCTCCAGGCTGAGCGCGAGGGCGTCCACGTCGTCCAGAACACGGCCGCGCTGCACGACGGTTGCGCCGTCCGGCTTGACCAGGCCCAGCGAGCGCGGGCCTTCGGGCGGCTGGCCGGCGCGGGGCTTCGGCAGTGCCCACAGTTCGAGCGCACGGTTCGGCGCCAGCCGCACATTCGCGATCGGCTTGGTGACCATCGCCCGGCCATCGGGGCTGACGCTGGCGACGAACGAGGCCGTCGTGACCGCGCCGCCGCCCGTATCGGCCGGCGGCGTGGCCGGGCCGAGCACGATGACCAGCGGCGGCTGCGCCGG